>NZ_CP016201.1:1319527-1383933 GCF_001683335.1 Selenomonas sp. oral taxon 126 | reverse complement strand
AGGAGTTCGATTCTCCTCATCTCCACCAATTCGACTGTATGAGCCGCCCAGAGGGGCGGCTTTTTGTTTTGTAAATCAAAAAGCCGCACGCGTTCTGCATGCGGCAATCCGTTCTGCGTTACAAATTGTTCTTCAACTTTTCCAGATCGGGGAAGAGGTCGCCAATGGCGTCGGAGAGTCCTTCGCTGGGTTCTAGGATCTCGAGGACGGGGCGCATGGTCTCGCGGAATTTCGCATCGTCCTGCATGAGGGCGAGGACGGCGCTCGTGTTCACGGCATCGGCGAGCGCGGAGTGCTGACTGCCCTCGAATCTGCGCCCCATCGCGCCGAGTGCATGCTTCAGCGCGAGGCTGTTGTGCAGCCCGAGACGGTCATCGAATGCCTGCTGCAAGTCGACCCAGCGGGTATCAAGCCAGCCCACATCGAACGCGGGCAGCTTCAGGCGGCACTCCTTGCGCAGCTGCTTGATGTCGGACATGCTCCACGAATAAATCTTCGTCTCCGCCTCGCCAATCCATGCGACGAACGCGTGAAAGCTCTCGGAGAATGCAGGGCGTCCTGCGACCTGCTCCTGCGTGATGCCCGTGAGCTCGGTGATGTGCTTCTTCACCATCCCGTACTCGGGGCAGACATAGCACTGGAATTCGTCCTCCTGCTCGAAGTTCTCATTCAGGCGGACGGCACCGATCTCGATGATCTCCCCGTTGAGTTTTCTGCGTACTTCCCTGTGTTCCTTCGAGACAGGGTTCATCTCAAGGTCTACGACGATGTGTTTCATGAGCAATCCTTACTTTCGAAAAAATCTGCCGCAAATGACGCACGGCAGACGGTGTTGCGGTATTTTGTGGCACGGCTCAGTTGACGCGCGTTTTCTGCATGAAATGTTTCGTGTTTGTATTACTATAGCACAATATTTTCAGAAAATCAACGCATGGGCAATTCGTCCCATCTTCACCTGTTTCATTTTCCCAAAAACATGGTAGAATACAGAGAGGATAGTATAGGAAAAGGGAGTCTGCTCATGAATTGGAAAGTTGTCCTCGTGCTGCTGACGTGCAATGTGCTCTTCATGTCCGCGAGCTATACGATGATTATTCCGTTCCTGCCGATGTATCTGACGAATGAGCTTGGCGTTGACGATACGACGGTGAATCTCTGGTCGGGCGTGGCGTTCTCCGTGACCTTCCTCGTCTCGGCGGTCATGGCGCCGATCTGGGGGCGCATTGCCGACCGCAAGGGGAAACGCCTCATGGCAATGCGTGCGAGCCTCCTCATCTCGCTGAGCTATTTCCTCGGCGGCATTGTCACCTCGCCCGAGCAGCTCGTATTGGTACGCATCTTTCAGGGATTTGCGGCGGGGCTCTGGCCGATGGATCTTGCAATCATGACGCTCTATGCGCCGCGCGAGCGGCTCGGCTTCTCACTCGGCATCATGCAGGGAACGCTGACGGCGGGCGGGGTCGTGGGGCCGCTGCTCGGCGGCGTGCTCGCGGAGGCGTTCGGCATGCGCGCGAGCTTCTACATCGGCGGTATCGCGCTCTTCATCAACTTCCTTGCGTTCACCTTCATCATCAAGGAGCCTCCGATGCCGCAGGAGAGCGCGCCGCTCACAGCGGAGGAGCAAAATCCGTGGCATCTCTGGCGCATTCCCATCCTGCGCACAATGATGATCGTGAGCACGCTCGCGCAGATGGTGACGTTCATCCTTATGCCCGTCATCACAACTTACATCAAATACCTCGCGGGAGACATGGAGAATATCGTGCTTGTCGCGGGCGTTGTGTTCTCGCTCGGCGGCATTGCGGGTGCGATGTCCGCGCCGCTCTGGGGCATCTTCGGCACACGGCGCAGCTACTTCGTCGCCATGTGCCTCGCGATGTCCTGCGCAGGGATGATCCTCGCCTTGCAGGGAATCCCCGAGACACTGCTCCCGTTCGCCGCGATGCAGTTCGGCGTCGGGCTCTTCCTCGCGGGGGTTCAGCCCTCACTGAACGCCGTGATTGCACAGCACACGCCCGCGCAGCTAAAAGGGAGCGTCTTCGGCATGCTCTTCGCCGCGCAGCAGGTGGGCGGGTTCACGGGGCCGCTCCTCGGCGGCGTCGTCGCAACCTACCTCGGTATGCACTTCCTCTTTCCGACGGCAGGGTCGATTCTCCTCATACTCGCACTGTTTGTCTGGTGGAGATATATACACAAGAGAGGCGCAGAAATATAAAAATGCGGTACGAAGCTGTTTTGACTTCGTACCGCATTTTTCGTTGGCGCGCTCAAGGCGCCCCTTCCACCATGCTGCGCATGGTCCCCCTCCCCCGTTTCGACGGGGGAGGCTGTTGGAGTACGGTATATTAGCTTCCCCCGCCGAAGCGGGGGAGCGGTCAACCTCTTCCAATCACACTGCGCCTTTCGGCTTGTGTTCTTGGGAGGTTTTCCCATACGACCTGTTACCCGCTCAGCTGCACCCTTCGGGCTTGCTTCTCGGACAGGTCAGTAAGTGGCGAGTGAAACGAGCCGATAGGGGCGCTCCTTACAGATGCGCGAGCACAGCGTCCGCCATCTCGCGCGTGCCGACCTTTGTGCAGCCCGTGTCTGCGATGTAGATGTCCGCCGTGCGCTTGCCCTCGGCGAGCGCCGCGTCCACTGCCGCCTCGACGGCGTTCGCCGCCGCCTCCTCGTGAAGCGCGTAGCGCAAGAGCATTGCCGCCGAGAGAATCGTCCCGAGCGGGTTTGCAATCCCCTGCCCCGCAATGTCAGGCGCACTGCCGTGAATCGGCTCGAAGAGGCTCGTGCCCGTGCCGATGGACGCGGACGGCATCAGCCCGATCGAGCCGCCGATGACCGCTGCCTCATCCGAGAGAATGTCGCCGAAGAGGTTGCCCGTCACGATCACATCGAACTGCGTCGGACGCACGGCAAGCTGCATGGCGCAGTTGTCGACGTAGAGATGATCGAGCGCGACATCCGCGTACTCCTCGGCAAGCGCCGTCACTGTGCGCCGCCAGAGACGCGAGGTTGCAAGGACATTTGCCTTGTCCACGGATGTGACCTTCGAGCGGCGCAGGCGTGCCGTCTCGAACGCAAGCCGTGCAATGCGCTCCACCTCGGGGACGGAGTAGTTCTCCATATCCCACGCGCGCTCACTGCCGTCCACCTGCTCCGACTCGCATTTCTCACCGAAGTAGATGCCGCCGATCAGCTCGCGCACGATGACGAGATCGACGCCGCGCACGAGTTCAGGCTTCAGCGGCGAATGCTCGATCAGTGCGTCCGCGACCTTTACGGGGCGCAGGTTCGCATACAGCCCAAGACCCTTGCGGAGGCCCAAAATCGCACGCTCGGGACGAAGCGCCGGCTCGACCGCATCCCACTTCGTCCCGCCGACCGCACCGAAGAGCACGCCGTCCGACGCTTTACAGACCGCGAGGGTGTCCTCGGGCAGCGGCGTGCCGAATTTATCGTATGCCGTACCGCCCGCGTCGCGTGTCTCATACGTCAGCCCGAGTGAGAATTTCGCATCGACGGCTTTGAGGACGCGCACGGCTTCCGTCGTGATCTCCTGTCCGATGCCGTCGCCGGGGACGACTGCTATCTTATACGCCATGACGGAATCCTCCATTCTCGCGGATGTAGCTTAAGAGTCCGCCCGCACGCGCGATGTCCTGCACGAAGCCCGGCAGGGGATGTGCATGGAACGTATCGCCCGTCGTCAGATTCTCAATCGCCCCCGTTGCCGTGTCCACGCGCAGACGGTCGCCCGCGCTGATCCGCTCCACGGCATCGCCGATCTCAAGGAGCGGCAGACCGATGTTGATGCCGTTGCGATAGAAGATGCGCGCAAAGCTCGCCGCAATCACGACGGGCACGCCCGATGCTGCAATCGCAATCGGCGCGTGCTCACGCGAGGAACCGCAGCCGAAGTTGCGCCCACCGACCATGATGTCGCCCTCCGCCACATTTCCGGCGAACGTCGTGTCGATGTCCTCCATGCAGTGCGCCGCGAGCGCCTTCGGCTCGAACGTATTCAGATACCGCGCGGGGATGATTACGTCCGTGTCGATGTTGTCGCCGTACCGCCAGACCTTTCCCTCGAACATCACGCCACCTCCTCGGGGGCTGCAATCCGCCCCAGTATTGCACTTGCCGCCGCGACGTGCGGACCTGCGAGATAGACCTCGCTGTCGACGTGTCCCATGCGCCCGCGGAAATTGCGGTTCGTCGTCGAGACACACCGCTCGCCTGCCGCGAGGATGCCCATGTAGCCGCCGAGACACGGCCCGCAGGTCGGTGTCGAGATCGCCGCGCCCGCGTCCATGAATATATCGAGATAGCCACGCCGCATCGACTCATGATAGACCCACGGCGATCCGGGGATGATGATGCAGCGCACGCGCTCGTGCACCGTATGTCCCTTCAAAATCTCCGCCGCAATCGCCATATCCTCAAGCCGCCCGTTCGTACACGAACCGATGACGACCTGATCGATTGCAATCGGCTCCGCGATGTCCATGACGCGCTTCGTATTCTCCGGCAGATGCGGGAACGAGACGACGGGGCGCAGCTCGCTGAGGTTGATCTCCACCGTGCGCGCGTACTGTGCGTCGGGGTCGGCGTGCACCGGCTCAAACGGCGCGGTCATGCGCCCCTCGACGTATTCCCTGCACACATCATCGTACGGGAAAATGCCGTTCTTGCCGCCCGCCTCGATCGCCATGTTCGCAATCGTCAGGCGGTCGGTCATAGAGAGGTCGGCAACGCCCTCGCCCGTGAACTCAAGGCTCTGATAGAGCGCGCCGTCCACGCCGATCATGCCGATGAGCGTCAGGATCACATCCTTGCCGCTGATGCCCGAGGGCTTTTTGCCCGTCAGATGCACGTTGATCGCCTCGGGCACTTTGAACCACGCTTCGCCCGTCGCCATGCCGACTGCGAGATCGGTCGTGCCGACACCCGTCGAGAAGCCGTTCACCGCGCCGTAGGTGCAGGTATGCGAGTCCGCGCCGATGGTCAGCATGCCCGGCCCAACGATGCCCTTCTCGGGCAGGATGACGTGCTCGATGCCGACGCGCCCCTGCTCGTAGTAGTGCAAAATGTCATGCTTTCGTGCAAAGTCGCGCATGATCTTTGCCAGCTCGGAGGACTTGATGTCCTTCGCGGGCTGGAAATGATCGGGAATCAGCGCGATCTTCGTACGGTCGAAGACAGGGCATCCCGTCTTTTCAAACTCCTTGATCGACGGCGGCCCCGTCACATCGTTTGCGAGCACCATGTCGAGACGGCACGTGACGAGCTGCCCCGGCTCAACGTGCTCCAGTCCCGCATGGCGTGCGAGAATCTTCTCGCTCATATTCATGCCCATTCATAGCCCTCCAAAATATACAGAAAAAGGGGCTATGCAGCCCCTTTGTTGTGCCCTTGATAAAGCGCTCCTTCCACCACGCTGCGCATGGTCCCCCTTCCCCGCTGCGGCGGGGCAGGCAAGGGAGCGGTGAGTTAGTCCTTACGCAGATCCGCGCCGTCCTTGAGCCACGACATCATGCCGCGCAGCTCCTTTCCGACCTCCTCGATCGGATGCTCTGCGTGGATGCGGCGCTCCGCGAGGAAGTTCGCGCGCCCTGCCGCATTGTTCTCCGTGAGCCACTGACGCGCAAACGTGCCGTCCTGAATCTCACCGAGGATCTTCTTCATCTCCGCCTTCGTCTCATCCGTGATGATGCGCGGGCCGCGCGTATAGTCGCCGTACTCCGCCGTGTCGGAGATGGACTTGCGCATCTTCGCCATACCGCCCTCATACATGAGATCGACGATGAGCTTCATCTCGTGGAAGCACTCAAAGTATGCGATCTCCGGCTGATAGCCCGCCTCAATCAGCGTCTCAAAGCCGTTCTGGATGAGGTGGGTCACGCCGCCGCAAAGAACGACCTGCTCACCGAAGAGATCGGTCTCCGTCTCCTCCTGGAACGTCGTCTGAATGACGCCCGCGCGCGTGCCGCCGATGCCGCGTGCGTACGCCAGCGCGAGGTCAAAGCATGTGCCCGTCGCATCCTGTCCGACCGCGAACACATCGGGAACGCCGCCGCCCTCGCGGAACGTACGGCGGACGAGGTGACCGGGACCCTTCGGTGCAACCATGAACACGTCGATGTCATCGGCGGGGACGATCTGGTTGAAATGGATGTTGAAGCCGTGTGCGAACGCGAGTGCACTGTTAGGTCTAAGGTTCGGCGCAATCTCGCTCTTGTAGAGCGCCGCCTGCTTCTCGTCCGGAATGAGGATCATCGTGACATCTGCCTGCTTTACCGCCTCTGCCACGGGGAGAACCTTCAGCCCGTCTTCCTCGGCGAGCTTCGCCGATTTCGAGCCCGCATAGAGCCCAATGACGACATTGATTCCGCTGTCCTTGAGGTTCAGCGCGTGTGCATGCCCCTGACTGCCGTAGCCGATGACCGCGACCGTCTTGCCCTCGAGCACGCTCCAGTTGACATCCTGATCATAGTAAGTTTTTGCCATAGTACTCCCGCTCCTCACAATGTTCATAAATTGTGTGTTCCCCCCGCTCGAGCGCAATGAGCCCCGTGCGGATGACCTCGACGATCCCATATGGTTTGATTACCTTGAGGAATGCCGTCACCTTGTCATCGCTGCCCGTGATCTCAAAGATGATCGAGGAGGACTCCACATCGACGACGTGCGCCCGGAACAGCTCGCCCATCTTGAGCACGTCGAGACGATTCGCATCGTCCGCCCGCACCTTGATGAGCGTCATGCCGCGGCACGCTGCGCTCTTTTCGTCCAGCCGCTGAACCGCCCGCACGACGGGCATCTTTTCCAGCTGCTTAATCATCTGCTCGACGAGATTCCCATCCCCCTGCATCACGACCGTGATGCGCGAGAAATCCGGCGACTCCGTCACGCCGACAGACAGGCTGTCGATGTTGAACTCGCGCCGCGAAAACATACTCACGACGCGCACCAGAACCCCCGTCTGGTTCTCAACAAAGACGGACAGCACATGTTTCATGATAACAAACTCCTCTCCGCCGCGCCGCAGGTGATTTCGTGCCCTTCATTATCACCCACACATGAGCATTTGTCAATAAGTTTTAGATGACGCCGCGTGTATACGTGTATATGTCTATACCCGCACCTCGAAGCGCGGCTTCTCCTCCTCGCTTTCCTGCGGCGCGATGCGCTTGACGGGCTGCGACGGGGGCGGCGTTGCAGATACCACAGGAGATGGAGGAGGAGCGGCGGGGGCTCTCTGCTGCGTCTGTGCCGCCTTTGGCGATGCCGACTGCCGTTCGGCGGGACGCACATCCGCACGCTCCTCCTCCATCAGACGCGCGAGTGCCTCGCCCGCCGTCAGCCCCGTGAACTCAGGCAGGATCTCGCTGCGCGTATCACGTGCACGCCGCGTGCGCTCCGCCGCCGCAAGGAGATCATCGTGCGCGCCGCGCTCCGATGTCGTGCGCGGCTTCTCCTGTGCGTCCGTCGACGTCGCCCCCTGTTCCTCGGCGCGCTCACGCGCAAGGATACGTTCGCCGAGCGACGGCTCCGTCTCCACATCCGTCTGCTCCTTCTTCTGAAAGAATCGGCGAAAGGCGACAATGCCCACGACGAGTGCCACGCCGATCATGCCCACCCAATAGAGACCGCTCGTCGCCGTGTAGGAGGTCGGTGCCTCGGGCGGCTTCTGCTCGGTATTTGCCAGCTGCTGCTTCAGCGCCGCATTCTCCTGTGCGAGATCGAGCCCCTTTGCCACATCCGCGCCCTTCTGCCCCTCGACCGTTGTCCCGCGGTCCACCTTCGCGGCAGATGTGCTCACGGCATCACCCTTCGCCGCGTCCGTGCGCGCGGCAGCATTCGGACGCTCCGCCGTGTCGCCTGCCTTTGGCGCACCCGTCGTCGTCTTCGAGAGCGCACCATTGCCCTGCGCCACAGAGTCACGCGCCTGCTGCTCCGCCTGTGCATCGCCCGTCGTATGCGTCGTATTCGCCTGCGCGTCGCGCGCCGCATCGCCGAGCGTGATCTTCGGCGGCGACGGGGGTGTCGGCGGTGTCGGTGGGGTAATCGCCATAGCAGCACTCCTTTCTCATATCGATTGACTTTTAATAACGAATTTGTTATCATGCAGGTGGAGGGATTTTCATGTATGAACTGATCTTCTATCACGCCCGAAACGGACAATCAGAGATCGAAGCTCATCTCGATGCACTTGCCAAAGAAGCGCAAACAAGCAAGACCAGTCGCATCAATCGCGAGAAAATCCTCGCCTATATGAAAGCACTATCCCTCTACGGAACAAGACTCGGAATGCCATTTGTCAAACACATTGGTGGGGATCTCTGGGAGCTTCGGCCTCTGAGTAACCGCATCTTTTTCTTTTATTGGAAAGACAATAGATTTGTTCTCCTGCACCACTTCATAAAGAAATCCCAGAAAACACCTGCAAAGGAAATCCAACAGGCAAAGTTAAAACTCAAGGACTTTTTAGAACGGAGCGAAAAATCATGAGCGTAGAAATCAATGGCGAAACATACCGTACCTTTTCCGACTATATGAATGACGAACGCAAAGTAAGTGCTGCTGAACGAAACCGCATTGAATTCGAAGCCGATCTGATTGGAAAGCTGATCGAAACACGCGAAGAAAAAGGTCTTTCACAGCGCGGTCTTGCAGAGCTCAGCGGCATAAAGCAACCGCAGATTGCACGTCTTGAACGCATGAAGGGCAGCCCCCAACTGGATACCCTGTTCAAAGTCCTCACGCCGCTGGGCTACACACTCTCCATCACGCCGATGAAGCCCGAACCGAATCTATCATAGCAAAAAAACGGCTCAGATGAAAGTATAAAAGCGTCCCGTCAGTTGCGGGACGCTTTTATCGTATCAAAAAGACTGCTACGCTTTATACGCCCGAACGTTCAGGCGGTCTGCCTTCAAATCCTCATCAATCTCCACGCGTGCAAATCCCGCGCCCGTGAGCAGTGCCTCAAGTTCCTCACCCGTATAGACAGACAGTCCATCAACGAGTTTCTGCCACTTTTCATGTGCGCCCGTCTTTCCGCTCGTCTCGTTCGTAATCATGAACACGCCGCCCGCTTTCAGCACACGATGAATTTCGGTAAAGCAGCGCGCAATCTCCGGCCAGAAATACACCGTTTCAAACGCCGTCACGACATCGAACCGAGCATCATCAAACGGCAGCTCCCGCACATTCCCCTGAACGATTTCACAGCGTCCCGCATCAATCGCCGCACGATTCACCTCACGCGACTTCGCTACGGAGACCGTTGAATAGTCCAGCCCCGTCACATGTCCCTCGTCCACCATCCGCAGGAACACGGCGATGTTCGCCCCGCCGCCGCAGCCGCAGTCAAGCACCTCCTCATTCCCTTGCAGGTCGAGATGCGAAAAGCCCCACGCCGCAGTGCCCGCATGACCACGATTCATCATCGCAACGACGACCCGGCCCATTCGTCCCTGCGGTTTCCCGCAATTACTAAAAAATTTGCGAAGCAGTCCCATGACCGCCCCTCCTTTCTGAAAACAACAAAATTTTTTCTGTTAAAAAGTACCTCGCGCACGATGCGCAAGGCACTTTGAAAACACACACTATGATATTACAGCAGCGAGGCACGCAGCTCGTCGCCGCTCTTCGCCGAGAGATAGGCGGGGGCGATGTCGAGGACGGTCTTGCAGCCCGTCACACCCTCAGAGGCGAGGCGATGCGCCGCACGCGCATAGGCGGCGAGGACGCACGCCGTGAACTCGGGGTTCGAGTCGAGCTTCAGGCTGAACTCGATGATGTGCTTGTTCTCCCCATTTGCCCCTGTCGCGCCGGAGCGGAGGACAAAGCCCGCGTGCGGCAGACCCGCATGATCGCGCAGGAGTTCTTCCTCGCTGATGAAATGCACGGTCGTATCGTAGTCCGAGAAGTAGTTCGGCATCGTCACGATCGCCTTCTCGACCGCCGCTGCATCCGCGCCCTCCTCAAGCACGACATAGCACTCGCGCGTATGCTTCTCACGCGTCGTGAGCGTCGGGTTCGAGCCGCTGCGCACAGCCTCGAGCGCGGCGGGTACGGGAACGGTGTATTGCTTGGCATCCCTCACGCCCGGAATGCGGCGGATCGCATCCGAGTGCCCCTGACTCACGCCGCGCCCCCAGAACGTATAGTCCGCACCGTTCGTGAGAACGGCATTCGCATAGGAGCGCGTGAGGGAGAACATGCCCGGATCCCAGCCGACCGAGATCACGCCGACATGCCCCGCCGCCTTTGCCGCCGCATCCACCGCCGCGAAATGCGCGGGAATCTTTGCGTGCGTGTCAAAGCTGTCCACCACGTTGAACAGCTTTGCAAACGCGGGCGTCTGCGCGGGCAGATCGGTCGCAGAACCGCCGCAGAGGATGAGAACATCAACCTTGTCCTTCCACTCTGCCGCCTTGTCCGCATGGACAACCGGCACATTCGTGCGCGGCTGCACCGACGCGGGGTCGCGCCGCGTGAAGATCGCGACGAGTTCCATATCTGCATTTGCCTCAACGGCGTACTCCACGCCGCGTCCAAGATTGCCATAGCCAAGAATACCAATACGAATCATAAAAACTCCTCCCACCATCCCCCCCGGACGGCGTAAATCAATCGCAGAAAATGCCAAATACACTTTCCTCAGTAGTGCGGGTGTGCCTTCACATAGTCAACCGGCCGCGACCAGTCCACCTGGACGTTCGTCTCATTCCACAGGCGCGTAAGAGCCAATTTGAAACTCTCGCAGTCCGCGAGCGGCGTAACGGTCTCCTTTGTAAAGTCCATCAGCGTCTTATGCGGCACCTCGACCTCATGATCGGTCGCGAGGAAAGCCTCCGCAGCCGCGCGTCCCTTCTCATCCGCAAGGTTCACCGTTGCAGATCGCACGGACGCATCGTAGTCAATCCAGCCGAGAACGTCGCCATAGCTGATGGCGACACTGTACGTATCACTCACTCGTATCACCTCTTTTATCTACTGCCCTCACGGGCGTTACTTATTATAGAACGATTCCACCGGACACGCAACCGCCCAATGAAAATAATTCTGTATACAGAAAGGAGCTGTTGCAAGAGCGCCCCTATCGGCTCGTTTCACTCGCCACTTCCCCCGTTTCGACGGGGGAAGCTAATATGCCGTAATGCAAAGCCTCCCCCGTGCGGTACGGGGGAGGGGGACCGCGAAGCGGTGGAAGGGGCGCTTTGAACGCTCATACGAACAAGGGCTGTTATGCGGAGTCAAAATGACTTCGTGCAACAGCCCTCTCCCAAAAATCAATATCCCCTTAGAACGCCCACGTTACCTGTGCACCGCCCGCGATACCCTCGCGCTGACCGGTCATGCCCATGAGGTTCACGCCGTAGCTGACGCGGCCGTCCTTCGGTGCGAAGCGATAACCAAGCTCGAGGATGCCCGTGCCGCCGCCGAGCGACGGGCTCGGTGTACTGTAGCCCTGATAGATCGCCGTTGCATCTCCGTTGAACTCATACTCGTACGCAAGCCCCGCGTAGACCTCGCTGTTTGCGCTGTCCGCGTGCGTATAGCGTGCGCCGACGCGCAGACGGTGCGAGTCCACACCGCCGAAGTCGAACTCTGCGCCCGAGCGCAGCTTCGTCGTACTGCCGCCCTGATGGGAGTAGAAATACTTTGCATAGCCCTCGATGCGGTCACCGCCCGCGAGCTTCCATTCCTGACCGAAACCAACGTGTCCGGCGCAGTACGTGTTCGAGTTGTCATAGCTCAGCGCCGCAGCGTCGCCGCTGCCCGTGTAGTCGCTCCGCACACGCCCCGCGTGCACGCTGCCCTCAACATAGCGTCCGTTTTCGTGCGTCAGCTTCGCCATCATGCCGCCGCCGATATAGCTCATCTTGCCGCTGCCGTGCGTGCCGTCGTCCAGATAGGAGTCATATGTGCCGCGCCCATACTCGACAAAGGGTCCGTAGGTCAGCGTTGCATCGCCCATCTTGTTTGCGCGTGCAAAGCCGACGTTGAGGTTCCAGCCCTTTGCATCCACATGGGAGCCGGAATGCACCCGTATATTCGAGCCGCCCTGCGCCGCCCACAGCTGGAATGCACCGCTGCCTGCCGCCGACGCATTTGCACCGGCAGATGCCGCAGTACCCGCAGCCGCAAGTCCTGCATTCGTGTTCCGCACGCCCTCGACGGAGGAAGGAGCGGGAGCAGTCCCCGCCGAGATCACAGCAGCCGCCTCAGCCGCAGCTGTATACCCGACATGCGAGAGGAGGTCTGCACCTGCGTTCAGCAGTGCGCTCGCCGCCACGCGCGTCTCGACCGGCGACTTACTGCGCGCATTCATCTCAACCTTCTCAACCGTTGCAATGAGCTCATTCTCCCCGCGCTTTGCGAGGCTGAGTGTATAGTCGAGAACAGAGCCCTGCGACGCCTTCATCGTATCCTTGCCGACGTTTTTCAGTGCATCATCCGTCGTCAGCGTACCGCCCACCTTGAGCAGGCTGACCGCATCGCCGGGACGGAACGCCTTCGCATCGCCCGCAATGCCGACGCCGAGATGCAACCCCCGGATGTTCTTTTCGCCCGTATTCGTGAGCGTGAGCATCGTCCGCGTCTCTGCAGGTGTCGTTCCCGCAGGCAGGTAGAAATGCAGATTCTGCACACCGTCAAAATCCTTCGCCGTCGTGCCGAACGAGCGCACCGCAAGCGTATTGTTCGTGCTGTTCGCATTGCCTGCGCCGCCGTGGATCACGCCGCCAATCTTGACCCCTCCGTAGAGATTCACCGTGTTGCCGGATGCCACACCCCCGGTCGCACGTCCGCCGTAGACATCACCGCCGACGCTGCCGCCGAAGATGTCCACCGCGTTATCCGACGCCGACGCACCAAAGCCGCCGACGAGGTTCTGTGCCGTACCGCCGCGCATGACGAGCCGGTTCTGCTTCGCCGCCCCCTTGCGCGAGGTGCCGCCGTACGCCGTATCCGTGATCGTGCCGCCCGTGACGGTGAGCACGTTCCCCTCCGCCGCATGTCCCTGCTCCGAGCGTCCGCCCCATGCAAGGTCATGCGTGCCGTCCGACGCCGCATAGGACGCCGTCTTGTTGTCCTTGAACCGATAGCCGTCCGCATAGACAGACTTGCCGTCGGACGCCCTGTCAACAGAGAACTCATAGGCCTCGCCCGCGACAAGCTCCTTTGCCTTGTCGTAGTTCGTAAACTCAATGCCCTGCTCATTCGCCATCAGCGTGACGCGTGTCGCGGCATAGCTCTTCGTCGGCAGATCGGTCGTGCCGACCTGTGCCGTGAGTTTCTTCCAGTCAAGTCCGCTCGTTGCAGCGCCGCCATTGAGTGTCAGCAGCGTCTTGCCCACCGTATCCTTGTTCACGGTGAAGTTCAGACGCTCAAAGTTCGCAATCTGCCCCGCCGTAATCGCGCCGCGCACATTCAGCACATTGCCCTCGGCAGACTTGTTGCCGCCGTAGATGGTTCCTATGACCTTCGTGCCGTCAGCAACCGCATGGAACACCTTCTTCTCGTCTGTATAACCGATGTTGACGGTGTTGCCCGTGGTCTTGCCCGTGCCGTTCGTGTAGCCCGCATAGATATTTTTTGCAACTGTGCCGCCCGCGATGTTGACCGTGTTGCCGGTCGCATTCGCAGAGTTCGTTGTCTTGCCGATATAGCCGCCGTACACCTCTTCCAGCGTACCCGCGCCCGTGCCGACGAGATTTACGGTGTTGTTTACCGCACCACCCGCAGCCCCCTCCGAGCGTCCACCCGAGAGGTACTTGACCGTCTTGCCGGAGGCAATGCCCGTGATCGTGAGCGTATTCTTCTCCGCCGTATTGCCGCCGTAGGAAACGCCGCTGTACGTCTTGGCGTTCGGATTGACCCCGTCATAAACGACCTCACCGTTACGGAAGCGGTTCACGTCAATGAGTACCGTCGTCGCGTTGACTGTCGTCCCCGTATCCGTCGTATCCGTGCGCTGAACAACCTCATAGTCGCCGCTCACTGCGTGATTTTTCACGGCGTAGTTCGAGAACTTCAGCTTGCCCGCAGTCCCACTCTTCATCAGTGTGATCGCGCCGAGCGTCTTGTCGGCGGAGAGCTTCGACGTATCGACCGTGACGTTGTTCCAGTCCACCGTCTGCCCGTCGAACCCGTCCGCAAGGGACAGCATCGTGCCGCGCGTCTTGGTGAACGCATCCTCGATCTTGCCGCTCTTGGGCTTGTCCGCCGCAACGGAGTTCGTCAGGTAGAACGTATACTTCTCGAAGTTCTGCGCCTTCTTCGCCGCAGCATCCTTCACAGTGACGTTCAGCGTATTGCCCGCCGCGCCCTTGTTGCCGCCGTAAAGCTCCGCATTCGTGAGGTTCGTGCCCGCCGCGAGCGTCGAGGTATCGCCCTGTTTCAGCGTCGTCGGGTCCGCACCGATGTTGACCGTATTGCCCGTGGTCGCACCGCTGCCCTTCGTGTAGCCGCCGTAGACCGCACCCGTGACAGTGCCGCCCGTGAGCGTCACACGGTTGCCCGTCACATCACCGCTGTTCGCAGCCTTATCAACATAGCCGCCATAGATGTTCGTCAGCGTACCTGCGCCCGTCCCTGTAACCGTGACTGTATTCTTGATTGAGCCGCCCGCCGCGCCCATCGTCTTGCCGCCGTAGGCACTGTGCGCACCTGCGGCGAGACTCTTGACCGTCAGCGTATTGTGCTCCGTCGTATTGCCGAAATGAGAAATGCCGCCGAGCGCCTCGCCCGTTGTCGCGGCGGTAAAGTCAACCACGCCGTTCTTGAAACGATTCGCCTCAAGGAAGATCTTGCTCGCCGTCGCAGAGCCGACGTTATCCGTCCGCACACCGTACTCCATGCCGTCATGAACGCTGAGGAGACGCTGATTTGCCGCACCCGTGAACGTCATACCTGCAGCATTGAGCAGCGTGATGGTATTCGTGCGCTGCTTGCCCGCGCTCCACGCATGGAGTTTATCCGCATCGAGCGTGATCTTCGACCAGTCTGCGGCATCACCGTCAAATCCGCCCGCCTGCGCGAACGTCAACAGCGTATCGCCGTCCTTTACATCATTCCCCAAATAGAAAGTATAGTTCTCGAATTTGCCCGCCGTCTTGACGGTCATGTTCTTGCCCTTGACGTTCAGCGTGTTGCCCGTCACGTCAGCTTTGTTGCCGCCATAGATGGAGGTACCCGAAAAATCGGCACCCTCAGAGAAACCTGTTCCATTGCCGAGATTTACCGTGTTGCCCGTGGTCGCACCGCCACCGTCCGCGTATCCGGCGTAGACCTTATCCGTCACCTTGCCGCCCGTGAGCGTCACTGTGTTGCCCGTGGCATCGCCGCCGTTATTTGTATAGCCGCCGTAGATCGTCCCCGTGACCGTGCCGCCCGTAAGCGTCACGCCGTTGCCCGTCGCTGCGCCGCCGTCATGCGTGTAGCCGCCGTGGACATCATCGCTGCTCGTGCCGCCCGAGATCGTGACCTCATTGTTCTGCGCCGCACCCTTGCCCTTGGTATGACCGCCATAGAGCCGGTTGTATGTACCGTTTTGGATCGTGACCTTGTTGCCCGTGACAGCGGCCGTGCTGTCCGAATTGTCGATGGCACCGCCGTAGACATCGCCCGCTACGCCATTCTCAAGCGTCACCGCATTGCCCTCGCCGTTCGCACTGCCGCCGACCGCGCCCTTGCCTCGCGTATAGCCGCCGTAGACCGTGCTAGTACGACCATTTTTCAGCGTGACACTGTTGCCTGTCACCGTGCCCGTAGCGTTCTTCTCATTCGTGACCGCACCGCCGTAGACGTTGGTGATACCTCTGCCGGCTCCCGTATTCTCAACGACGACGCGGTTGTTCTTGGCACCGCCCGTGCGTCCTGCCGTCTTGCCTCCATAGGTCTTGCCAACCCATTCCGTCGTGGAGGTGTTCGTGATCGTGAGCGTATTGCTCTCCGTCGTGTGGTTGTTGTAGGAGACACCACCGAACAGTTCCTTCGCATTCGGCGGATTCGTGCCGTCGTACGTCCACGTATTTCCCTTGAAGATATTGTACCCCATGATGACGGAGAAGCCTTCACGTTCCCCTGTGTCGGTGCCGACGAAGTACTCGACATTGTCCGTGCTGCCGAGATCACGCGGCACGTAACCTGACTTGAACTTCAGCGTCCCCGTCGCACTCTTGACAAGAGTAATAAGGCCGGTTGGTTTTCCCGTCAGCTTCGACGTATCCAGACCGAAATTGTTCGCGAAGTCGATCTCCCTGCCAAAGCCGCCGTTCTTCAGCGTCAACATCGTATCGCCATCTTTGATGTTGTTGTTCAGCGTGAACTTATACTTGTCAAAATTATCCACGCTGTTGACCGTGATATTCTTGCCGCGGACGTTCAGCGTATTGTTGTTCACCGCACCGTCCGTGGAGTTGTCGCCGTGAATATTTGCTTTGGTGAGGTCTGCCGTATAGCTGCCGTCCTCCGCCCCGAGATTCACCGTATTGTTCGACGTGCTGCTGCCGGCATTCAGCACCAGCTTTTTGCCGCCGTAGACATCGGCAGGAGTATAACTGCCAACCGTGCCGCCCGAGATCGTGACTGTGTTGCCCGTCGCCGCCCCCTTCTCGCTGAGACCGCCATAGATCTCCCTCGTCACCGTGCCGCCCGTGAGATTGACCGTATTGTTCTTCGCCGCACCTGTACCGTTGGTCTGCCCGCCGACCGCATACTCCACCGTGCCCTGCTTCATATTGACGATATTGCCCGAGACCTCGCCCGCATTGGCTGCGTTCGTGATTTTACCGCCGTAGACATCCTTGATCGCGGTATTGTTGTTCGGGAGATTGAGCGTCGCCGTATTGCCCGTGACCGCGCCTGCTGCGCCCTCGTTCTTGCCGCCGTAGGCATATGAGAGCGGCGTTCCCGATGTGGGCTTCCCCGTCACTGTCAGCGTATTACCCGTCGTCGTATGACCAAAGCGGGAGAATCCGCCATAGACCTCACCGCCGAACGTCGGTGTTGTGCCGTCATAGGTGACATTGCTGCCCTTGAATCGGCTCGCCTCCAGCATGAGGGCATGCGCCGTTTTTGTGCCCGTATCGGTCACAAGACCGAATTCATGCGTATCGGTTGCACTGCCAAGCTCGCGCGCCACATAGTTGTTGAACTTCAGCATCCCATTTCGTTTGAGCAGGGTTAGCCTCTGGATGCCGTGCGTGTTCGAAGCCTCTGAAAGCCCCGCCCGATCCACGGTGATCTTGTCAAAGTCAACCCCCGTCCCGCTGAAGTCGCCCGCATCCGTCACGGTCAGCATCGTATCGCCGAACGTGGTCGCGCTGCTTAGTTTGAACTTGTAGTTTTCAAAGTGGTTGACGGACTTCACCGTGATGTTTTTCGCGTTGACGTTGAGGGTATTGCCCGTCGCCGCCTTATTCCCACCGTGGATTTCGCTGTTCGTGAGCGTCGTGCCCGCGAAATCCGTATGGTCGGCATCGCCGAGATTGACCGTATTGTTCGTCGTCGTACCGTTGCCATTGGCATATCCACCATAAATATGACCGCTGACCGTGCCGCCCGACTCAATATTGACGGTATTGCCATCCGCCTTGGCGTTCGCCGCCGTCACATAGCCGCCATAGACGTTTTTGACCTTGCTCGTGCCCGCTATCGTGACCGTATTCTTCGTCGAATCACCCGCGCCCGCTGTATAGCCGCCGTAGACATTCAGATTCGTATTGTTCGTATTCGTGATCTTGATCTTGTTTTCCGTCGTCGTATTGCCGAGACTCGAATAGCCGCCATAGACAGCTGTGCCTGTGACGTTGTTCGCCGTCGCATCGGCGTTCTGGAAACGATTGATGTCAGCGCGGATATAGGTCAAGAGATTGTAGCCGCCAAATATCGGAGCATTCGTGACATCCGCATACATACGGTATTCAAAATCGCCGCTTGTCGCTTTGCGATCCATCTTCGCATCGTGGAAGACCTTCAGCGTGCTGCCGGACGCTCCCCAGAGCATCTGCACCGTGCCGACTTTGCCGTAGCGAGTCTTATCGTCATGCCACTTTTCTGCGTTCAGCGTGATATTCTTCCACTGAACCTGATTGCTGCTGCCAAGCACATTATTTTCGGTCAGTTTGAGCATGGTATTATTCAGTATCGATGCATTATCCGTTCCGACCGTAACGCCCTTCGTGAGGTTGAAATTGTACTTCTCAAAATTCTGCGCCGTGCGTGCAATGATGCCTGAGGCGTTGACATTGAGCCTATTGCCCGTGACATCGAACTTGTTGCCGCCGACAAGATTGACCTTTGTCAGATCCGTTCCCGCCGCCATGGCATTCTCACCATCGCCGAGGTTAACGGTGTTGCCCGTCGTTTTGCCTGTACCCTGCGTATAGCCGCCATAGATGAAAGTATTGTTCTTCGTGAATTTTCCGCCTGAAATCGTCACCGTATTGCCTGTAACATCGGCACTGCTCGATGCGTTGCGTATAATGCCGCCCATCGCTTCATCGCCGAACGTGCCGCCCTTGAGCGTGACGGAATTGCCCGTGACAGCGCCCGTGCCTTCCGTGCCGCCGCCTTGGACGTCACCTTCCACGGTGCCGCCTGCAACGGTGACGGAGTTGCCCTTGACCTCCTTCGTGGCGGACGCGCCGTTGAAGCCGCCGTAGATGGGATCTTTCGACAGACCGTTGTTGAAGAACACGCGATTGTTCGTAACTGCACCCGTACCGCTGATGCCGCCGTAAATGATGCTCTGTCCGCTGCCATTGCTGACCTGCAGCCCGTGAATCGTCAGCGTATTATTGCTGACATCCTCTGTAGCAGTCTTTTTTCCGCCGCCAGAAATCGTACCATAGGTACTGAACGGCTTATTCGTCGGACCGCCTTCCGTTCCGAGCGTGATCTTGTTGTCGCTCATGAAGCCGGTCTTGTCCGTACCCTCAAGGCCGTTGATGCTTGCAGCCGTTTCTGTGTAGTCATGCGTATCCGCCGCATACGCCGACGGTGCGGAGAACAACAGTCCCCCCCCAGTAGACAGCCCCAATGCAACATAGACAGCCAAGCGACGCTGTGCTTTCAATCCACTCAACATGTGCTCCTCCTCCAATGTGCTCGCGAAGAACATTTACTTTATCACCGAGATTCTTCCGCCGGTCTCAACCACAGACTGAGACTCATTATATACTCGCCTATGATACATGAAGGTTATTCTCGTTGTCAACTATATTTCTAATTTATTATTCCTCTTTTTGAATAAAATTTCACAAAACGTGAATGAAATCATGATATTTTTCTTAAATATATAGATCACCTTTCATATTTGTGCACGCTGCAACAATTTGCGACAATTCTCGCACCTTCGTCCTCCTAGACAGCCATGCGCATTGTGTTTATAATATAGATGAATGTGGTGAGATGAGATTTATTGAGTTGGATCGCTTAATCAAAAAGAACGGTTGGTATCTCAAAAACTCGAACGGCTCACATATGCACTATGTCCACAATGATAAGCCCGGCAAGATTACAATTCCGAACCATCCCGGTGATCTTGATCCAAAGACGGTTAAATCGGTTTTACGTACAGCAGGCTTGAAGTAATTTCAAACCTAGGAGGTATTGATATGAATCTGGTCTATCCTGCAATTTTTTATCCCTGTGAAGTTAATCCCAAATTCTGCGTGGTCGTGCCCGATCTCCCCGGTTGTGTCAGCGAAGGCGCATCCCTCCCTGAGGCGATTGCAATGGGCGTGGATGCTGCGTCCGGCTGGGTACTCGGAGAACTCGAGGACGGGCGGACTGCACCGCCCGCAAGCCGCATCGAGGACATTCACCCCGATCCGGAGATGGGCGAGGGCTTTGTCAGTCTCCTCTCCCTTGATATGGATACCTACGCCGCGAAATACGGCAGCAAATCCATCCGCAAGAATCTCACCATCCCCGCATGGCTGAACACCTTCGCCGAGAAAAAACGTCTGAACGTCTCCAAGGTGCTTCAGGATGCTCTGACGGAGCTTTACGAAAAAGAAGCGGCAGTATAGTGCTTCGTATCAAACACATATAAAGGAGCAATCATATGGATTTCAAGAGCAATATCACCGTCGGCATGACACATGAGGCGGTGGACACGGTGACGGATGCAAATACGGCGGTGACGGTCGGCAGCGGCTCGCTCGCCGTGTATGCGACGCCCGCGATGGCGGCACTGATGGAGCGCGCGGCGGCAGAGCTGTGTCAGAGGGAGTGCCCCGAGGGCTGGACGACGGTCGGCACGTCACTGAACATCACGCACCGCGCGGCGACGCCTGTCGGTCTCACGGTACGCGCTGTCGCAAAGGTAACGGGCGTAGACGGACGCGCAGTCACGCTCAATGTCACGGCGTACGACGAGCGCGAGGAGATCGGTGCGGGCACGCACACGCGCTTTGCCGTCGCCGTGGATAAATTTATGGCGAAGGCGGAGGGGAAGCGGCAACCGGAGTGATGCGATGCACCCAATATACTTTTATCGGGATAAGGATGGAAACCGCCCCATTGCGGCATACATTGCAGAACTTACTGCAAAAAAAGATAAAGACAGTCGCATCAAATTAAACAAGATTCGTGACTATATCAAAGCATTAAGCGAATACGGGACGCGCGTAGGAGAACCTTATATTAAGCATCTCAACGGTGATATATGGGAACTTCGTCCTCTTCGTGACCGAATCCTCTTTGCCGCATGGTATCAGGGCGGCTTTGTCCTGCTCCATCAGTTTATAAAGAAAACGCAGAAAACGCCTGCCCGAGAAATTGAACGTGCTCAGAAAAATCTTGCCGACCTCATCGAAAGGGGAGTTACATATGAGTCCGAATAAAACAAGCAGTGACAATGCTCTCGCCTACATTGATTCGCTTTTGAGCCCCGAAGAAATTGCCGCGAGCGATCTGCGTGTCGCGCTGATTGGCGAACTCATCCGCGCCCGTGAAGAGCGCGGCATTACGCAGGAGCAGCTCGAGGAGATGAGCGGCGTCACACGCCCCATGATTGCACGTCTCGAGCGCGGAACAGCAAGCCCGAGTATCGCCACGGTCACAAAACTCCTCGCGCCCCTCGGCAAAAAACTCGCCATTGTTCCACTGTAAGCCACATCTATAGGAATCGCTGATAAAATAGACCTGCAGATTGGCGTAGATTTTTCGTCCGAACGAGGAGGCAAACCGGACGCATAGCCAAAGCTATGTGGAGGATTTGCTAACGAAAAGCGGGCAAAAAAGATGCGCTAAGATGGCGCGGCTGAATTTATCAGTGCTTCCTATAATCAGTGGAGCTCCATGTCCCCTATCGACGCGAAGCCGCACCACGCACATCCCACGCAGCAAAGGCAGGGGAAAAGCGCTGACACAAGGTAAAAAAACGCAGGAGAGCAGCACGCAATTGTGCCGCTCTCCTGCGTTTTTATGTGATTTTCAAATGTATGCTCAGAACGCCCAGGCGATGTTGAATCCGCCCGTAATACCCTTGCGCTTGCCCTTGAAGCCCGTGAGGTTCAGACCGTAGCTGACGGTGCTGTCCACGGGAGCGTAGCGATACCCGAGTTCGAGGAGCGTGGTGCTGCCCTTGAGGCTCGTGCTCGGCAGGTTGTAGCCCTGATAGCTCGCCGTGCCCTTGCCGTCGAATTCATACTCCCACGCGAGACCTGCGTAGAATTCGCCGTCCAGATCGTTCTTGAACGTGTAACGCGTGCCGAAGCGGATACGGCTCGAGGTGGATGCGCCGAAGTCATACGGCTCGCCGGTCGAAAGGGTTGCGCTCGCGCCCGCCTGATGCGCGTAGAAATACTTGGCATAGGTATCGATCTTATTGCCATTGATGAGTTCGCGCTTCTGTCCGACCCCAATGTGACCGGCGAAGTAGCTGCTCGACAGATCGTAGCCGGTGCCCTTCGCGCCGATGATGCCGCTGTAATCGCTCTTTGCACGACCAATGCGCAGACTGCCCTCAAGATAGATGCCGCTCTCGCTCTCCGTCTTTGCCATGACACCGATACCGAGATAGTCGGTCTTGCCACTGCCGTGCGTGCCGTCGTCGAGGTAGGAGTCGTAGTTGCCCCTGCCGTACTCGATGAACGGCCCAAAGGTGAGCGATCTGTCCAGAAGTTCGTTGCGGCGTGCATAGCCGACGTTGAGATTCCAGCCCTTCGTGTCGACGTAGGAGCCGGACTTGAGGCGCATACTGCCGAAGCTCTGCGCCGCAAACAGCTGATAGCTGCCGAGGGTGGAGAGTGGAGCGGAGGCAGCAGCAGAGTTCTTCTCGCTGCCGGCATACGGGGTGTCCACAATGTTCGCGATCTGGGTCGCCGCCGCCTCGGCTGCGGGGATACCGACATCGGTGAGGAGATCGGAGCCGCTCGCAAGGAAGGCAATCGCAGCTGCCTGTGTCTCGACAAGGGATTTCGTCTCGTCCTTCACCTTGATATTCGTGACGTGTGCAAAGAGCTCGTTTTTCGTGCCCGTCGATGCCGTACCACGCGTATTCAGTGTGTACTCATAGTCGAGGGTAACGCCCTTCGTCGTCTGATAAGTCGTGCCCGAGAGGTTGTTTGCCGTCACAATGTTCTGAGCGTCGGGCAGTCTGACGAGGCTGATGTCATCGCCCATGCCGATCGGCGCGTATCCGCCGTCGAGCTCCATGGTGATCGTGCTGCCGCTGATGTCCTTGTTCTTTGCCTGTGTCGTGGTCAGCATGGACTTCGAGAGGTCAGCACGCGGGGAGAGGTAGAAGTTGAGGCTCTGGAAATCCTCAAAATACCCGACCTTTGCCCCCATGTCATAGACGTTCAGTGTATTGCCGTCCTTGGCAGATGCCGATACACCCGTCGTAAGTTTTCCGCCATAGACGCTACCCGCAACCTCGGTACCGCGCAGCGTGATGCTGTTGTTCTTGGCACTCTTGCCATAGCCGCCGACGACATCACCGCCAATATGGACAGAGGAGAGGCTGACATTGTTATTCTGTGCATCGTCACTTGTCGACCAGCCACCATAGACAGAGCCCGAGACCGAGCCGCCCGACACGGTGACATAGTTGCTGTCCGCCTTTACCTTGCTCTCGCTCTTGGCACCGTAGATGTTGCCGGTCAGCGCACCGCGCGTGAGGATAACCCCGTTGCCGCTCATTGTACTCGATCCGCCGCCGGATCCACTGCTGCCCGAGCCGCTGCCGCCCGAACTGCCCGAGCTGCTCGAGGTGCTCGTGTTCGCTGCGTATGCACCGTAGACATCGCGGATATTGAGTGCATTTGCACTGTCAATCGTGAGCATATTGTTCTTCAGGCTTCCGGATGTGCCCGTGGTGACACCCGCTGCGGCGTAGTTGTCAATGCCGCTTGCGTGTACGCCCGTAATATGGAGCTTGTTGTTCTCCACATCGTGATTCATTGCGGAGATGCCCGTGAACACCCTGCTGTCTGCCGCTGAAGCGTTTGTGCTGTCATAGCTGCGGTCACCGTCGCGCAGACGGTTGAAGGTCAGCAGGAGGTCGGAGCCCTGCGTCTGATCGTTCTCCGTATGCAGGTAGACCTCATAGTTCGTATTCGCGTACTTTGACGTACGATCCTGGTTCTTCGCATAGTTCGAGAATGTCATCTGTCCGTTGCTCTCGATGAGCTTTACGGAATGCGAGCCCGTCCACGTCGGGTTCAGGTGGAATTTGCTGACATCCTCCGTGATATTCGCCATGTCAACCGTACCGCCAAGACCGCCCGTCTGCTCAATCTTGAGCATGGTATGGTCGATGAGCGTATCGTTGTGAAGGACGAATTTGAAGGTGTCGAAGTTTTTCACCTGCTGTACGGAGACATTGCCCGCCTGTACGACGAGCGTGTTGCCCTTGCCCGCGCCGCTATCGTTCGCACCATAGATATTTCCTGCGATGGTCGCACCGTAGCTGCCGTCGTCCGCACCAAGCGTGAGCGTATTGCCCTTCGCCTGTCCTGCGGTCGCAGCATAGCCCGCATAGATATTGCCCGACACTCTGCCGCCCGTGACGTAGACGTTGTTGCCGCTGACCTCGCCCGTGCCCGCTGAGTAGCCGCCGTAGAGCGTGCCCACCTTGCCGCCCGACATGCGCAGGACGTTGTTCTCCACCTTGTCGTTGTTGGCAGCCTCGTGGATATAGCCGCCGTAGCCCGCTGTCACCTGGTAGGCATTGCTGCCCGTCGACTTGATCTCGAGTGTATTCCCCCGCGTACCGCCGGAACCGCCGGACGCTCCCATCGTCTTCGCGCCGTATGCCATGATATCGCGGCTGAGTGGTTTGTCAATCGTGAGGAGGTTGTGCTCGGTCGTGTGTCCCCCGTAGGAGCGCCCCGCGAACCAATCTGTATCGTCGCTCGTCGTATCGTATGCGACGTTACCGTTCTGGAAACGGTTGTAGTCCAACAGAACGCGTCTGCCCGTCGTCGTGCCCATGGAAGCCTCGGTGCCGTCGGAACGCACGAGGCGCAGTGCGTACTCGTAGTCGCTGTGTGTCGGGGAGATCAGCCACGCCGCTGTCGGTGTGTAGTTTTGGAATTTCAGCGCGTTGTCGTCATTGCCCTCAAGGAGGGTAACACGCCCTGCAATCTGCTTTGCGGACATATTCTGAAGGTTGATCTTGACATTCGAGAAGTTCACGGGCGTGGTTCCCGAATACTGGTTCTCAAAGCCGTTGTGATCAGTCACCTTCAGCATCGTCGCGTTCTTGTCGATCTTGTCCGTGAGGTAGAAGTTATAGTTCGTGAAGTTGTGAACACCCTTGACGGTAATGTCCTGCCCCTTGACGTTCAGCGTGTTGCCCGCCGCTGTGCTGCGCCCACCGTAGATGGTCGCTCGTGTAAGGTCCGCCGCGTAGCTGCCGTCGTCTGCCCCGAGGTTGACCACATTATTCTGCTCGACCGATGTATCCGTCCCACGCGCGTAGCCGCCGTACACATTGCCGCGCAGCGTGCCGTCGGGACGCGTACCGCCCGTGAGCGTACCGCCCGTAATGGTGACGGTATTGCCGCCGGAGGTCGTCGTAGTTCCAGTGCCGCCCGAGCCGGAGGGTTGCGCTGCATAGGTCACGCCGCCATAGATGTCGCCGACGATTTCGCCGCCCTTGACCGTGACCATATTGTTCGTAACGGAGCCCGCCTTCGTGCTCGTTGAAGTGTTCTCACCGCCGACGACGTTGTCATCCACCCTGCCGTTCTCGATGGTGACGCTATTGTCCTTCACAGCCCCCGTGCCGTTCGCCGTCGCGCCGTAGACATCATGCACAGCACCGCCCTTAACGGTGACGCTGTTCGCGGTAAGGCTCGCATTGCCATTTGCCGCTGCGCCGTATGCCGTTTCAGAGACCTTTGCGGTACCCGAGATCTCGACGGTGTTATTCGTCGCCGTGCCGGTGCCCGCCGCAGTGCCGTAGCCCGTCAGATATGCACCGTAGATCTTGTGCGCGGAGCCGCCGCTGATCTTGACATGGTTGTCGTTGACCAGCTGAACATGTGCGTTGGTGGAGCTGCCCGCGCCGAAGAGCTCACCGAATACACCGTAGACGGTGGCCTGAATGTCACCCTCGGTGATCGTGACCGTGTTCTGCTCAGCTTTGCGGTCCACGCTGTTATCGCCGCGAATCGCGCCGCCCTTGACCTCTCCATGCACAACGGGATAGACCGTGGTACGCGAGGCATTTGCTCCGCCGTTAATCGCAACACTGTTCGAGCTGACCGTGGTTGTACCGTAGCCGCCCGTGATGCGATTGACCGTTCCCTTGTTGACGGTGACGCTGTTGTTCGTGACCGTCCCCGTGCCGCTGTAGGCAACGCCATTGCCCGAGGTCAAATTGTCCGATTTGCCGCCGAAGATATCGCCCGTCACCGTACCATCCGCGACTGTGACCTCATTGCGATCGACCAGTCCCGTCCCCGTTGCAACACCGCCAAAGAGGTTCTCGATCGTGCCGGAGTTCAGCGTCAGCTTGTTCCGCACGGCATCCGCACCCGTGGAGGTGTAGCCGCCGTAGCCCGAAACGAGGCCCGTCGCGTTGTTGAGTACGAGGGTATTGTCCTGGACGACCTTTTTATTGCCGGTCTGTCCGCCGAGGTTTTCCCAGATGGAATAACCTCCATAGATTGTATTCCGTCCGCTGAGTGCGCCCGTATGCGTATGGTTCGCGTTCTGGTAACGATGGAGCTCTGCGTCAACGTAGTTGCGCGTCGTCGAGGTTGCCGTATCCGTCTGCGTGCGCAGCTTGATGCGGTACTCGTAGTCGCCGCTCCAATCCGTCGTACCGGGCGATGTATAGTTGGAAAATCTCAGATTCGATGTGCGATTGGTCGCTGTGTTGCCGTCAGCCATCAGCGTGACCGTGCCGACATCGCCAAAGTAGTCCTGCACACTCTTTCCCTGTGCATTGACCCCCTTGCCGCTCCAACCTGTCGCGTCGACTTTGATGTCCTCCCACGCAACCGCGCGCCCGAATGCGTCGTTGTTGTGGGTGAGCGTGAGCATGGTGTTGCCCACTGCAACACCTGTGTTCAGATGGAATTCGTACGTGTGGAAGTTTTGCGCGGAGTTTGCCGTAATGCCCTTGGTCTGCACAATCAGGTGGTTGTTCCGAATGGCATCGAGGCTGCCGCCCGAAACGCCCGTGGAGTTGCTGCCTCCGTAGAGGGACGCATTGGTGAGGTTCGGTGTGGCACTCCCGTTCACATCGCCGAGGATAACGCGGTTGCCCGTCGTTCCGCCGGCCGCATTCTCAGCATAGCCGCCGTAGACCTTGCCCACGACCGTTCCATTTGCTATCGTAACTGTGTTGTTGATGGCAGAGGTCTTTCCCATGCCGCCCGCAATCGCAATTCCATCCATTGCGGTCCCGGTGCCGGTCCTTGCAGTCAGCGTACCGCCCGCGAGTTCCACCCCACCGTTCGCCACGCCGCCCGCAGTCGAGCGCACACCAATGACAGATCCTGTGACAATTCCGTCATTCATCTTGACCGTGTTCGGATTTGTCTGCGCCGCACCCGAAACCTGAGCTATATTGAGACCGATGCCGCCGTACGCATTGCCCGTGAGTTTTATGCTGTTAATGACGAGCGTGTTGCCCGTCACAGCGTTTGTGGTCGAGGTCGTTCCGCCTGCGGAGATATCTCCGTTGACAATAGGAGCAACGCCTACGCTGTTTGCATTGATTGTAAGCATATTGTCCGTCACAGAAGGGCTCATCAGGTGTGTACTGCCCTCAATGTCGGTATAGGGATCATTCGATGTCCCCGTGTGACCGTTGATGCGGTCGCCCGTTGTGACCGTTGCACTCGCCGCATACGCCGTAGGCGCAACGGCAAACGTGCCGCCGAGGGCAATCGCTACGAATGCGGCTAGCTGCCGCTTTGCTTTCATTCCTTTGAGCATTACTCTCTCCCCTTCACAATATGTTGGAAAGAATCCATCCTTGCAGCGCTGCACGCCACATTTTCTCATCTTTCTATTATATGACGCACGTCTACAAACGTCAATCATAAGTTCACATCTCCTGACCGTAGATGCGGCGGATCTCATCCGTATAGTTCCCCTCCGCATCGCGCACGATGAGGGCGGGCTCGTGGCGCATTCCCGTGAGTGCCGCGCCCTTGACCGCCTCGATGAGCATGAGGTTCGGCGCTTTGTCCGCACGCGGCTGTACCATGCGCAGGCGCTTGACGGCAAAATGCTCCGCATGGAGGGCGAGGACGATCTCGCCGAGGCGTTCGGGCAGATGCACCATAGCGAGCCGTCCGCCGTGACGGAGTGCGTACGATGCGGCGTGTACGGTGTCGGCAAGGGTCGCCGTCAGCTCGTGCCGTGCCGCTGCGCGTGCGCCCATGCTGAGAGCTCCGCTTGTCACGGGGCGGTACGGCGGATTGCTGAATACGAGGTCATATGCTCCGCACGCAAAAAGAGCGGGAGGGTCGCGATAGTCGCCCTCCCGCACGGTTATTTTGTCTGTGAGATGGTTCAGCCGTACGTTCCGCGCAGCCAGCTCCGCCTGTACGGAATTCAGCTCAACCGCCGTAATATGCGCTGCGTGGTCTGCGACGAGGAGTGGGATCACGCCCGTCCCCGTGCCGAGGTCGAGCACGCGCTCGCGCCCCGTGAGCTGCGGAAAATGCGCGAGGAGCACGGCATCCATGGAGAAGCAGAATTCATCCGTACGCTGGGTGATCTGCCGCCCGCCCAACGAGAGGTCGTCGACCCGCTCGTTCGGATGCAGAGCTGCCTGTTCACTCATCGGATGCCTCGCCCTGCTGCGGGCGCGGTGTGCGGTTCTGCCGCCGTCTGCCCTGCGAACGGCGGCGCTCACCCGCATTCTTTGCAGCGCGCTCCGTGCGCTCGCCCTGCTCTCTCCGCTCGCCACGTTCCCCACGCTCGCGCGTCTTTGCTCCTGCGGGACGCTCGCGCCGCTCACGCCCTTCACGCGGGGCACGGTCGCGCGGCATACGCTCACGCGGCGGGCGCAGTCGACCCTCGTGCGGTATATGCGAGCGCGGCTCACCGTCCTCGCCCTCCACACGCGCGATGTCCTCCCACGCGGCGACAACGGTCTTTCCATCGTCCATGAGGATGGTCGCCGTGCGGCGCTGCTCGTTGACGGCGACAATGCGCCCCTCGGCATCTTCGGCGATCACGCGGTCGCTTACCGCAGGGGTGTACTCCGCCTTTTTCGCGCGCATACAACCGCCGCAGCCATAGCCATCGCTCTCGTATTTCAGGCAGCACATGAGGCGCCCGCAGATGCCCGAGATCTTCGTTGGGTTGAGCGAGAGGTTCTGCTCCTTTGCCATGCGGATGGAGACAGGCACGAAATCGCCGAGGAATGTCGCACAGCAGAGCGGACGCCCGCAGCAGCCCATGCCGCCCATCATCTTTGCCTCGTCGCGCACGCCGATCTGGCGCAGCTCGATACGCGTGCGGAAGACACCCGCGAGCTCGCGCACGAGCTGGCGGAAGTCGACGCGCCCGTCTGCCGTGAAGTAGAAGAGCATCTTGGAGAGGTCAAAGGTCAGCTCGACATCGACGAGCTTCATCTTCAGCCCGAGTTCGCGTATCTTCTCCTCGCAGACCCTGCGCGCTTCCTTCTCGCGCGCGTGGTTCTCCTCGATGCGTGCGAGGTCGGAAGCGTCGGCGATGCGGTGCACGACGCGCAGATTCGTCGGGACGGATTCGTCGGGCACCTCGCGCGGCGCGATGACGACCTTGCCGCACTCCATGCCGCGCGTGGTCTCGACGATGACATGATCGCCCTCGGTAATCGTGAGCTGTCCCTGTCCGAATGAGTATATCTTGCCCGCCGCCTTGAAGCGGACACCTACAATCGTTTGCAAAACTTCCTCCGGAATCTATATCTATATATAAAACAATTCAAATGAATTGTTTGCGCGCACGCAGTAAAAACGCCTCCGCCTGCAAGGCAGGGTTCACGTTCGCTGCAAAGCGGCGCGAAAATTCCCGTGCTCCATCCATGAGGGCAAAGATATCGCTGTCCGCCATGTATGCAAGGAGTGCTGTGAGCGTCTCACGTCGGTCGATGTGGCAGAGCGCGTCGCTCCCGCCGTCCTCACGCAGGAGGAGGAGGTCGCGTAGCGCCATCTGCACATAGGAAATCCACGCCGTGCGCTCCGCGTGCGGGCGTGCGCCGAGTGCCTCCGCGCGCGCCCATATATCCTCAACGCCGAGGTTGGGCAGCTGCGCGAGGAGGTCGAGCGCGTCGTCGCGCAGGGCAAGCCCCTCCTCGGTGAGCGCATAGGCGCGCCCGAGGCTGCCATCCGCAAGTGAGGCAATCGCCGCCGCATGCTCGCTGCCGCGTGCCGCGAGTGCCGCCGTGATCTCCGTGCGCGGCAGTGCGCCGAACGCAATGCGCACGGCGCGGGAGCGGATGGTCGGGAGGATCGCGTCATAGGCGTTCGTCACGAGAATGAAGAGTACCGCGCCCGGCGGCTCCTCGAGAGTCTTGAGGAGGCGGTTCGCCGCCGCCTCGTTCATGCGGTCCGCGCCGTCGATGAGGATGATCCGCCGCTCGGCGGCGATGGGTGCACCTGACGCAGCAATGAGGATGTCGCGCACGGCGTCCGTGCGGATCATCGCTGCACTCTTGCCGCGTGCCTCGGGTGCGACTTCAAAGTAGTCGGGATGCACGCCCGTCGCCATTGTGCGGCAGGAGTCGCATTGCCCGCAGGGCGCATCCCCGCCAGCCGCACAGAGCAGTGTCCGCGCGAGGACGCGCGCCGTGCGCCGCTTGCCGACGCCCTCCGTACCGCAGAACAACAGCGCATGCGGCAGACGCCGCGTCACCGCGAGCGCGCGCAGACGACGAATGATCTCCCCGTGTCCGCGGATGTCCGCCCAGCCCTCGGGGAAGTCCTCGCGCACAGCCTCAGATGGCGCTGCGGACACAGATTTTTTCGCCCGCGCCATTACATATAGAGGTCGACGAGGAGTCCGCGGATGGCGTCATGGCTCGCGATGATGTCGAGCTGATCCGCCTGTCCGAGGCGGATTTTCTCTGTCATCTCCTCGAGCTTCTTGTCGATCTTGCGGACGGAGGTATAGACCTTCTGCCGACCAAGGCGATCCCAGCCCGCCTGTGTGCGCAACTCATACATCGTGCCGACCGCCTCACCGATGAAGTTCTGAATGAGCGAGCGATAGGAGCGCAGTTCGTCAAAGGTCGGCGACTTCGAGAGGCGCGCCCCCTGCTCGTCGATCTGCTCGAGCAGGCGATCCATCGCCTCACGCGACATCGCGGACTCCTGATCTGCCAGTTCCATACTAAAGTCCGTCGCCGCGCCGCGCACGCCCACCTCCGTCTCTGCGCGCGGCATCGCAAGCGACGTGCTCCGTGCAATGCTGCTGTCTATCTTCATCGCCATCGCGTCCACCGATCCCTTTTCCTATATTCAAGATGAGTCAATTTGCCCATTGTTCATTATAGCCCGAACGAGGAACAAAGTCAAAGCCGCGCAGCGCGGATAAATTGACTTTATCACCATACTTTGTTATCCTTATTTTTAGAAAAACAGCAAACAGAAAGAAAGGTATGATGTCATGACGCTTGAGGGGGACAAACTCACCGCGCTTCTGCGGCACGGTTCCGCCATCCACATTATCGAAAAGGATATTGAGATCGACTACTACGGTACGCTCGAGCTCAGCGAGGAGGAGCAGGCGGCGGGCAGGCCGGCGGGGGCGCTTGCAGTACGTCTGGATATCCCCATCGGGAAGTATGTCAACACGCCCGAGGTCGGTCAAGTCTTTCAATGCCATCTGACGGGGGCGGGCTGCGTCTATCATTTCGCCGTTCCCTATCGCTCTGCCGCACCGCTGCCCGATACGGTCTGGTATCTCGATCTCCCCACGAGCGCGGAGCGCATCCAACTGCGTGATTTCGTCCGCGTGCCGATTCCGATGTCCATCGATGTGAAACTGCCGGGCGATCACGGCAGTCTGAAGGACTACCGCGAGGTCGCCCTCATCGACATCAGCGGCGGCGGGCTGTGCTTCGTGCACGACGAGCCGCTGATTATGGACGCAGCGCTCGCCGTGCGGGTACCCGATCTGCCGCACATCGGGACGCTGGAGACGCAGGGGACAATCCGCAGGGCGACCCCGATTGAGACGAACCTCGGCATGACGTACCACATTGGCATTGCCTTCGGCGATGCACTCTCGAACCGGGAGCGGGAGCGGCTCGTCCAGAGCATCTATCAGCTCCAGCAGAGCTATCTCCGCAAGGGGCTGAAGGTGCCGCAGATCGATCATACGAAGCGGAGCTGATACATGAAAAGGGGCTGTTGCACAAAATGAATGTGCAGCAGCCCTTTGTTGATCTTGCCTAGACGTTCAAGGCGCCCCTTCCACCGCTTCGCGATCCCCCTCCCCCGTAGCGACGGGGGAGGCTTTTTATGCCCAGCGCAGCTTCATCAGCTCGGGGTAGATCTCCTCGAGCACCTGCAGACCGACACCAACCATCGCCATGAAGCTATCCGCCTGAAACACGCCGACGTGCAGATCGAGCGGCAGATCGATGTCAATGACAACATCGCGCTCATCGTCAACAACGAATTTCACGTAGCGATACTGGCTGTTCCACTCGTTGAGCTTCTCGTGGAACACCTTGGGATCGCTGCCCTCTTCCAAACGCACAAGCCCGAAGTACTTGATCTTGATGAAATCGTTCGTATCGCCTTTCTCCGTGACGACAATGGCGATGCTGACAACACTGCCATTGTCGAGCTGCTGACGCATACGGATGATCTGATCCTCGCCGTCCTCCGTCACGTCCTCGCCGTATTTCATATCCTGCTTGTCAAGTTCCGCCTTAATCGCTTCAAATGCGCTGTTCTTGAGCCCTTCGTCGCTTCCGCTGAAGCCGTCAAACAGTCCCATAGAGTTCCTCCGTTCAACTTGCGTTATTCCTGCGGACGAGGCTTGTGTCCGCGCGTGCACAGCTCCATCAGATCGTCAAAGACCTTCTCTACGACATGCATGCCGACCGCCATCATTGCCATGACGCTGTCCGGCTGGAATTTTCCCCTGTGGAGGTCAAGCGGCAGGTCGATATCGAGGACAACGTCCTCGTCGCGGTCAAGGCAGAATTTCACGTAGCGGAATTCACTATTCCACGCATTGATCTTCGCGAGGAGCTCGGCGCGCAGGTCAGACTCCTCCAGATAGGCGATGTCGTAGAGTTTGATCTTGATGAAACCGTCGGCATCATCGACTTGATCGTACAACTCGCGCACGACGATGACCACCGTGATCGCTTCGTCGTTCTCGAGTTCGTTCCTCATGTAGAAATATGTTTCCTGACGGTCTTCCTCACTCTCATCACTGATCTCATAGTTCCAGTCGTTGCGATCCAGCTCTTCCTTGATCGCATCCTTGATTCCCATTACGGCGGTCTTTTCACCGCCTTTGAATCCGTCAAAGAGTCCCATTTGTCCCCTCCATATCTGCCCTGCTCAGACCGCAGGGCATATGTCCCCATTCCTATGGCGCCGGAGCAATGAAACCGATCGCATCAAGCGTATCGATTGCAGCAGTGCCGCGTGCATTTTGAAATTCGAGCGTTGAGACGACGACCTGTCTGATATATTGCTTTTCGCCGTCTTCGTAGTAGCTGCTGATGTCATGAATCACGAGCGGTCTGCCCCCCGCATCCCGCCCGAGATAGAGCATGACATGACCGGGACGAAAGAGGAGTGCGCCCGGCGGCACATCTGCAAGGAGCGCATAGCGCTCCGCCGCAGTTTTTCCGGCAAGAGGCAGAAGCGAACAGGCACGCTCCTGCATATCCGCATCGCGCGGCAGATCGAGCCCCATCGCGCGATAGATGTTCTGTACGTAGGATGAGCAGTCCATCCCCTCATTTGCCCCGCCCCAGCCGTACTCCGTATAGAGCGGCGTGAATGCGAGACGCACGAGATTGTTCCGGGTAAGCGGCAGCCGTCCCTCTGTGAGACACCCATCATCGGGCACCTGCATCTCCCGCACGGCGAGATGCCCCCCGGCATCCCGCCGTGGCAGGAGGAGACGAAATGACCCGTCCTCTGCCCGTCTGCCCGGGATCTTCGCCCCAAGCTGATAGTGTAAGCCCTCGTCGTCCATGCGCAGGAACGCCGCTGTCACGGTGAAGAACTCCTCCGGCGCAGCGAAGCCGCGCCACGTCTTCCAGTCCGTATCAGCGAGCGCACGTGCGTCGACCCAGCCGTGATAGTCGCGTGTCTCGACAAAGGCGAATCGACCATCCTGCGCCTCGTGCAGGATGAGGACTGCCTCCCCGGGATCGAGTACCGTCCCCTGCAACTCGTCGTAGTCCTCATCGTCCGGCTCCTCATACCACCCCTCGTCGGTCGGCAGGAGTCGTACATCTGCACGGCGAATGGTGACGGCAGGATGCGCTGTGACACGTGCGCCAATCCCCCCGATGGCACGATTCTCCAGAACGCGATCCCACGTCTCCTGCGTGAGGGGATCCCTCCCCGCATAGAGTTCGGGCAGCCCCCGGTCAAGCCCCTGCGCCGCCTGACGGATTACCGCGCGCAGGTCGCGCCCGTTGCGTCGGTGCGGTGCATTGGCGAGATCGTACAGCAGCCCCGCATCAATGCTCGCCTGCCGATGCTCCTGTGCCTCCTCCACAGAGAGGAGTGGCACATTGCCATCCGCACGCACCCAGTATGCGGCAGTCGCTTCCGCTCCCTGAACGGGCAGTGCCGCATGTGCAGGAACAACCATGAAGAGGAAGAGAAGCCCTGCTCCGATGCCCGTGCACAGACGTCCTACAGCGTATTCAGGCACCCTGCTCCCCGCTGAGCTCGCCGAGCCCCCATGCGAAGAAGGCATCCATGCCGAGGAAGGCGAATCTGTTGTCCGTCACCGCCTCGCCGAACTCCTCCATCGTGCCGATAGCAAAAGAGCCGGCATAGCGTCCGGGTGCACGCGTGGGAAGATCCCCCCGCACTGCACGCTCGAAGAATGCCTTCGTATCGTTGTTGACGGCAACGAGTTCCTTGAGGAAGTTGCGCGCCATCTTCATTTTGCCGAGACGGTAGAAGAGCATTGCAAGCGGCAGATACATCATCGCCACGCCCTCTTCGTAGCGCTGATACAGCTTGATCGCCGCATCCCCATCCTCGATCTCCGCATAGATGAACATGAGCTGGTAGCGGCGTCCGAGCGCGTCGTGCTCCGAGAGGCGGAGCATCTCCTCACACTCCTTTGCCGCAAGCCGCAGCTTGCGCGCCTTCAGGAGTGCCTCGAGATAGGAGAGCCGCAGGAACATATAGGGCTTCGTCGCGGGCATCGACCAGAACTTTCCGATGTTCTCCTCGGAGAACATCCCCTGCTCCTCAAGACGTGCGGTCGCCTTGCGCGTCAGATCCTCGTAGTGGTGGACGCGGTCATCGGCATTCTTCGCGAGATACTCGATCTGCATAGATGCCGCCGTGATGTTGTCCGGCTCCATGCGCAGGACGCGCTTGATGATGCGGTAGCGCTCCTCCCCCTTCTTCTTGCGTGCGCGTGCGATCAGTTCGTCCGCTGTGAGCGTATTCACCTCACGCGGCAGATTCGGATTCTCACGCAGTCGCTCATTGAGCTCCGATACGATCTCGGTCATGCGCTCGACGCTGACCTTGCCCCCCTCAGCCTTTACCATGCGGTTCAGTTCAAGCTGCATCCATTCCTTATCTGTCATGCGGTGTCCCTTCCTTTGCTGGTAGTTCCTAGTACCATTATACCTTGTTTTTCGGGAAAAAGCTAGGGAATCGCTGATAAAATGAAGACCGTCAGATTGGTGCAGATTTTTTGTCCTGTCAAGAAGACAAACCGGACGCATAGCAAAAGCTATGTGGAGGATTTGTCGACGCAGAGAGGGCGAAAAAGATGCGCCAAGATGGCGGTGCTGAATTTATCAGTGCTTCCCCAGAAAAAAGAACTGCCGACGCGCGCTTTGCGGCAGCAGTTCCTTTTACTATTTATTCTTCTTCTTTTTTTCCTTCTTATCCTTCTTCGCGGGCTTTTCAGGGGCATTGTCGGCAGGTTCTGCGAGCTTTTCCTTCTTTGCCTCCAACGCTGCACGGTCTGCGTCGCTAAGTATACCGCGCGATCGTTTGATCATTTCCTCCTGATGCGCAGTTGCGTAGCTGATGATCGCATCGAAGAATTTCTTCTCCACGTCCTTGTCAGAGAGGTCGGCGAGTGCGATCTCCTTCGCGTTCTCCTGGCGTGAGAGCGTGCCCCACATGCTGTCCAGATCCTCATGCACGGTGACGTGTACAACGCCCGCACTGAGGTCGATCATCAGGTACTCCGCCGCACCCGCGAGATCACTGTAGCCGTCGAGCGGCAGCATGCGCCAGCGCCGCTTGGACACAACGTCCTGTATCTGGATGTCGTCGTAGATCCGGAGCGTCGGCACGACGATCTTCGTGAGGTCGATGTAGCCGTGCGCATCCGTCGCATAGTGGATCTGTTCCTTGTTGAAATAATAGCCCTGGCGCGCCGTGGACTGTACCCATTCATAGATATGCTTCGGGATCTCCTCAGCGGCAGAGGTCGGGCGCGCGCCCATCAGCAGGACGCCGCAGAGAAGGAGCGCCGCCCCCCATTTTTTTTGCACCTATCATCGCTCCCATCAAATAAAAGTTATCAGTTCCTCTCTATGCTAGACCAAAAAAATGAATTTTTACTGAACATGGACGAAGCTCAAAGATCAGGCTCAAAGTCCGGAGTGGTACTCCCAGTCGTCCGCATTGTCGAGGCTGTCCAGCACGTACGGCGTGCCTTGGTAGACGTAGTAGTTCAGCCAGTTCGCAAAGAGGAGGTGGGCGACGCTGCGCCAGCGCACAACGGGCGCGCGGTTCGGGTCGTCCTCGGGGTAGTAGTTGCACGGAATGTCGGGGTCGAGTCCCGCCGCGAGATCGCGGTCGTACTCTGCCTTGAGCGTCATGGGGTCGTACTCCGCGTGTCCCGTGATGAAGAACTGGCGGCGGCGCAGATTCGCAATGATGTAGACGCCTGCATCGCCCTCGGAGAGGATGGTCAGCTCGGGTACACGCTCAATATCGGCGCGCTGTGTCTCCGTATGCCGCGAGTGCGGCACATAGAACACGTCGTCAAAGCCACGCAGAAGCGGCTCATGCTGTACAGAGAGGCGATGCTCGAAGACACCGAAAATCTTCTTCTCCGTCCAGTACTTCGGGATGCCGTAGTGATAATAGAGCCCCGCCTGTGCCCCCCAGCAGATATGAAAGGTGGAGTAGGCATGTTTGCGGCTCCACTGCATGATCTCGGCAACCTCGTCCCAGTACGCGACGCGCTCGAACGGCAGCTGCTCCACGGGCGCGCCCGTGATGATGAAGCCGTCATATTTTTTGTGCCGCACCTCGGCGAATGTACCGTAGAACTCCGTGAGGTAGTCGCGCGAGGTATGCGTCGGAATATAGGACTCGGTGTAGATGAAGTCCACCTCCACCTGCAGGGGCGTGTTGCCGAGGAGACGCAGGAGCTGCGTCTCGGTCACGTCCTTGATAGGCATGAGGTTCAGAATGAGGATGCGTAGCGGACGGATGTCCTGACCGTACGCGCGCGCCGCATTCATGACGAAGACGTTCTCCCCCTCAAGGACGTTCGTCGCGGGCAGATTATTTGGTATCTTGATCGGCATTGTTCCCCGTTCCCTTTCCTATGAAGGCGCGGCGCCACTCCGCATACGCAAAGTCACTGAATCCGATAGCGGTTGACCCATGTGCTGTAGCCGTCTGCAAAGGCGCGCAGGCGGATGAGCCCGCGTTCCTCGGGTGCCTCACGCGTAATCATGCGATAGGCGCCCTCATAGCCGTCATCGAGCGGCTGCCATCCACCTGCAGGCGACCAGTATTGCCCCGTGATGATGCGCTCCGTTCCCTGTGGGAGGTTCACCGCGCGCTTGTCGAATTTGATCTCGACCGCCTTGCCCTGTGCATCGCGCACCTCCGTCCACGCCCAGAAGACGATGTTGTCTCCGACGCGGCGCATGGTCGTCGTATCTGCCGTGACCTGCGTCTTTACCCCTGTGGGGCTTTCGTCTGACCAAAGCACGATCCAACGGTCATCCGCACGCAGTCGTGCCATCTCGCCCTGATGGTAGACCGTGTCGATAATCGCGGCGTAGAACTCCTCGTCGAACTGCTGGGAGTTCATTTCCTTCTCCTTGCCCTCGCCCTTCGACCAGAGGACATTGCCAGCTGCATCGTAGAACGTCTCGCTGATGTACTGCACGAGGCGGCTCTGCGGGACGACGCGCACCTGTGCGACAGCGTAGGAAAGCTGCGCGGGGTTGGGGATGACGTGACCAATCTTGTAGTTGCGGATCGTCTCCTCCGCCCCCTCGTAGCTGAACGAGGTCTTGATCTGAGCCGTGATCTCCGTCGCCACGGGAGCGGTCTGTCCCGGCGGCGTGACACGCTGCGTGACGTGCACGGAAGCGGGCGCGTAGAATTTGGAATACTTCTCGCCCGAGCTCAGCCACGTCCATGTGACCTTCTCTGCCGCAAGGGCAACGGGGCACAGCACGAGCAGGAAAAACAGTGATACGAATATGCCTGCTCCATATCTCATCATTGCACTCATCTCATGCTCTCCTCTCAGGTCTCAGACCAATGCGACACGTTCCCGTGCGCGGCCGCCCGTGAATCGTATCTGTTCTGTAAAGGCAAAGGAGCGTGCGTACTGCACCGCCTCCTCGTTGTAGCGTGCACAGTCCTCGGGCTTATGCGCGTCCGAGGTTGTGATGATCGGCAGCTCGTATTCCCGCGCCATGCGCATAAAGTCCGGATACGGCGAGAACTCCTCCACGGGGTAGCGGTAGTACGTCCCCGTGTTGAGGTCGACGATCATATCCGCCGCCTTCATCGCCTGCGCGACGCGTTCCAGATACGGAGTCACGTCGAAATCGGGGAAATGTCGGTAGAGACGGATGTTGAACGGATGTCCGAGGGCATCGTAGAGTCTCGACGCCGCGAGTTTTTCCACTTCCTCGGTATACCATTCGTAGATATCCGTGAGCGGATGATTGTCCCACTCCGCTTTGATCGCCCCCGTATCGTACGCCCAGCCGCGCAAAAAGTGCACGGAGCCAATCACATAGTCAAACGGATAGGCGCGGAGGATCTCTCCGACCGCCTCCTGATTTTGAAAGTTGCAGACTTCGATCCCCGCAAGCACCTTGTGCTTTTTCCGCAGCTTCTCGATGAACGCAAAGTATTCGTCGAGCGTATACTTGAATTTGTTCGATTTCAGCCATTTGCGCTGAAAGCTGCCCACAAACGAATCGTCGAGGATGAGGTCATCGTAGTAGAGCTGCTCGAACTCCGGGAAGGTATGCGAGTGCTCGGAGAAGCCAATCTCATGGACGCCGCGCTCCTCCGCCGCGCGAAAGAATCCCTCGGCGTAGTCCTCGTCATAGGAACCGTATTCCAGATGCATATGATAGTCAAAACGCATGGCACACCTCAGTCAAATTCGCCTGCGAGGATGCGCTCACAGACCGTCATGACGCCATTCTCGCGATTGCTCGGAGCCCGATGATGCGCGCGCTCCTTCACTGCGGGGATGGCGTTCTCCATCGCGAAGCTGTGCGTCACGGCATCCATCAGCTCGAGATCGTTCCCGTAGTCACCGAAGGCAGCACACTCATCGGGCGTGAGTCCCAGACGCTCCTGTATCTGCCGTGCAGCGACGCCCTTGCTCACACCCTGACTGTAGACATCCACCCACTCCGCGCTCGAAAGCGTGACCTGCAGGTGATCCAAAAACGCCTGCATGACGGGCAGGATGCTCGTCTCGGCGCGCCCCGACGGGTCGCAGAATGCCATCTTGATCGGCACATCGTCCACAGCGGCAAAGTCCTCCACCACCATCGACTTCGAAACGTATTTCGCAAGTTCCGTGCGAAAGTCGGGCGTATTGTCCCCCTCGTGCAGGTAGCCATAGCGCTTTCCGCAGAAGACGGCGTGCACACCCGCGATTCCCTCACCCGCCTCCATGACGCGCAGCGCAAGCGTGCGGTCGACGGGCGTTGAAAAGAGCTCCTGCCCCCGCTCCATCACGAGCGTGCCGTTCTCCGCAACGAAGATCAGCTCGTCCTGCCACGGTGCAAAGGTCTCCACGAGCGAGGCATACTGCCGTCCCGAGGCGGGTGCGAAACGGGTGCCGCGCTCCTTCAGACGCGCGTACATCACGCCGAATGCGCGGGGCAGATTGCCGTCCTCGTCGAGCAGCGTCCCATCCATATCCGAAAAGATCAGCCGTATCATTCCGTCACCTTGCTTTCCAGTGCCGCTGTATACAATGCTATCATTATAACAAAGAACGATTTTCGGCGCAATTAAAAGAAATCATCAGCGTGTCGAGACAAAAGAAAAAGGAGTCCCGAACGGGACTCCCCACGTAATATCGCGGTGGATTAGCCGAGGATGACCATGGACTCGCGCACCTTGACCGACTGGCCTGCGGAGACGTTGACCGCCTTGACCGTGCCGTCGGCAGGCGCAGCGATCTCGTTCTGCATCTTCATCGCCTCGAGGATGAGGAGCGTGTCGCCGGCCTTGACTGCCTGGCCGACCGCAACCTTGACCTCGATGATCTTGCCGGGCATCGGAGCGTCGACGGACTGCTCGCCGGCGCCCGCCGTTGCAGCAGGAGCTGCCGGTGCTGCGGGAGCTGCCGGTGCAGGAGCCGCAGCAGGTGCAGGAGCCGGAGCCGCAGCGCGCGGTGCAGCAGCGCCGGCTGCGCGTACCTCCTCGACCTCAACCTCGTAAGCAGTGCCGTTGACAGTGATGTTGAACTTCTTCATGTGTTATTCCTCCAACATTTATATTCCCTAATGACAGGATTCCTGCAAGTGCAGGGATTCCTCAAATATTGCTGCGGTTGGCAAGCGTCCAGACCTCTGCGGGCTTGATGCGCACAGCGACGACCTTGCTGCCCATTGCCGACTGAACGGCGGCGGTGATGGCGGCGACGATCTCCGGCGCCACGGTATTTGTAGCCATATTTTGCCTCCTGCTTTAGAGAGGAATGTTCCCGTGCTTCTTCGCGGGATTGTCCTCACGCTTGCTCGAGAGTGCGTTGAGCGCCGTGATGATGTACGGGCGCGTCTCGCTCGGCGTGATAACCATGTCGATGTAGCCGCGCTCTGCCGCCTTGTACGGGGTTGCGAACTCCTCGATGTACTCTGCCGTGCGCGCATCCTTGTCCGGATCCTTGCGGAAGATGATGTTGGCAGCACCCGCAGGTCCCATGACAGCGATCTCGGACGTCGGCCATGCCATGACCTGATCTGCACCGAGCTCGCGGTTGCACATTGCGATGTAGGAGCCGCCGTACGCCTTGCGCGTGATGACCGTGACCTTCGGCACAGTCGCCTCGCTGTATGCATAGAGCATCTTTGCGCCGTGGCGGATGATGCCGCTGTACTCCTGATCGACGCCCGGCAGGAAGCCCGGCACGTCGACGAGGTTGACGAGCGGAATGTTGAACGCATCGCAGAAGCGGATGAAGCGCGCCGACTTGTTGGACGCATCGACATCGAGGCAGCCTGCCATGACGTTCGGCTCGTTCGCGATGATGCCGACCGTGCGGCCGTCAAAACGTGCGAAGCAGCAGATGATATTCGTCGCGAAATGCTGGTGCACCTCGTAGAACTCGCCGTTGTCGACGAGGCTGCGGATGACATCCTTCATGTCGTACGGTGCATTCGGGTTGTCGGGGATGAGCGTGTTGAGGCTCTCGTCCTGACGGTTCGGGTCGTCGCCCGTCTCGACGTGCGGAACCTCCTCCATGTTGTTGCTCGGGAGGAAGGAGAGCAGATAGCGGATCTGGTCGATGCAGTCCTCATCGTTCTCCGCCGCGAAGTGTGCAACGCCGGAACGGCTGTTGTGCGTCATCGCACCACCGAGTGCCTCCGCCGTGACCTCCTCCGCCGTAACGGACTTGATAACCGCAGGGCCTGTGATGAACATCTGGCTCGTGTTCTTCACCATGAAGATGAAGTCCGTGAGCGCAGGGCTGTAGACCGCACCGCCCGCGCAAGGTCCCATGATGACGGAGATCTGCGGAATGACACCCGAGGACTTCGTGTTGCGGTAGAAGATGCCGCCGTAGCCCGATAGTGCGTCAACCGCCTCCTGGATGCGCGCGCCGCCCGAATCGTTGATGCCGATGCAGGGTGCGCCCATCTTCATCGCGAGATCCATGACCTTCCAGATCTTGTGTGCGTGCTTCTCGCCGAGCGAGCCGCCCTCGACCGTGAAGTCCTGCGCGAATGCGTAGACGAGACGGCCGTTCACCGTGCCGTAGCCCGTCACAACGCCCTCGCCGGGCAGCTCCTTCTTATCCTGCCCGAAGTTCGTGCAGCGATGGCGAACGAACATATCCAGCTCGACGAAGCTGTCCTCATCGAAGAGCAGGTTCAGGCGCTCACGCGCGGTGAGCTTGCCCTTGCTGTGCTGCTTCTCGATGCTCTTTGCGCCGCCGCCCTGCATGAGATGCTCTTTCTTCTCCAGCATGAGCTCAATTTTTTCCTGGACTGTGGACATCATATCCCTCCTGTATATTTACCCTCAGGGCGCCGGAATGAAGCGCCCTGTGGTTTTGTTGAAAGAAGAGGACTCTTAGCGATCCTCGTGCTCACAGATCTCGAGGAGAACGCCCTTCGTCGATTTCGGATGGAGGAACGCAATCTTCGCACCGCCCGCACCAATGCGCGGCTTCTCGTCGATCATCTTGACGCCCTTCGCCATGAGGTCGGCGATTGCGTTCTCGATGTTGTCAACACGCAGAGCGATGTGCTGGATGCCCTCGCCCTTCTTCTCAATGTATTTCGTGATCGGGCTGTCGTCCGCCGTGCCGATCAGCAGCTCAATCTCGCTGCCGTTCGGCGTCGGATGGAACGTCGTCGTGACCTTCTGCTCCGCGACGGTCTCCTGATTCGTGCAGGGGATTCCGATGATATCCGACCAGAAATTCTTCCCCTCTTCGAGATCTTTCACGGCAACGCCGATGTGATCCACTGCCAGAACCTTGAACATAGGTACTTCCTCCTTGGGGAATCGCCGCGCGGCAGATTCCCACGTTACGATAACATTTCGGCCATGACATCGCCCACTACGGTGTAGGGGTCGGTCTCATGCGCCTTGATCTGCGCCACATAGTCGTCGAGCCTGCCCGTATCGACAATGCGGTGCTCGATGTGACGGCGGACGCCTGCGTGCAGGATATCCATCATCTCATCGCACGTGCGGCGTGTGCGCCGCTCTGTGAGGACGCCATTGCCTTCAATGTGGGCACGGTGTTCCTCGATGGTGTCAACCAGCTCCGCGATCCCTTCGCCGCGATTTGCGACGACCTTGCGGATCGGCGGCCGCCAGTCCGACATATGATCGTCCAGATCCAGCATCATATTGATCTCACGGACGAGCTTATCCGCGCCGTCAAGATCGGACTTGTTGATGGCGAACACGTCGCCGATCTCCAAGATGCCCGCCTTGATTGCCTGGATGTCATCGCCCATGCCCGGAATCAGTACAACCATGGTAGTGTCCGCCGCCCGCACGATATCCACCTCGGACTGCCCGACGCCGACGGTCTCGACAAAGATGATGTCCTTGCCGAACGCATCCATGACCTTTACTGCGTCCGCAGTCTTGTGCGAGAGGCCGCCGAGGCTGCCACGCGTTCCCATGCTGCGGATAAAGACGCCCTCGTCGAGGGTCAGGTCATTCATGCGGATGCGATCGCCGAGGATCGCACCGCCGGAAAAAGGGCTTGTGGGGTCGACGGCGATGATGCCGACGGTTTTCCCGCGCTTGCGGTATTCCTTGGCAATCTTGTCCGTCATGGTGCTTTTGCCCGCACCCGGAGGGCCGGTAATGCCGAGAACATAGGCATGTCCCGTATGCGGATAGAGCGCTTTCATGATGTCGGTTGCATTCGCCCGCTCGTTCTCGATCGCCGTGATGGCGCGCGAGAGCGCGAGGCGGTTGCCCTTCAGCACTTCGGCTGCAATATCCATGCGCCCACCTCCTTCGCGCAGTCGCTCCACAGGAAACAAACGAATGGACGACAGACGGAAGTCCCTCTGCCTGTCATCCATCCTTTCAAAACGGCGTTTTACGCCACATGTTCCTTGATGAAGTCAACTACTTCGCCGGTCGGTGTGCCGGGGGTAAATACTGCGGCAACGCCCGCATCCTTGAGTGCGGGAATGTCGCCCTCGGGGATGACGCCGCCGCCGATGACGAGCACGTCGTCCATGCCCTTCTCACGCAGGAGATTCACAACCTTCGGGAAGAGATGCGGATGCGCACCCGAGAGAATGCTCATCGCAACGACGTTCACGTCCTCCTGCAGAGCCGCCTCGGCGATCTCCTCGGGGGTCTGACGCAGACCCGTGTAGACAACCTCGAAGCCTGCGTCGCGCAGTGCGCGGGCAACAACCTTCGCGCCGCGATCATGACCATCCAGACCCGGCTTTGCAACGAGCACTCTGATTTTCTCTGCCATTTTGATATTCCTCCTGAACGGAGCTGCCGCAGTTCGCCCTGCGGCACGCCCCCATTGCATTCACCTATTTGTTTGCAGCATCCGATTCTTACAGGTTGACGTGTGCCTCGTACTCGCCGAAGACCTCGCGCATGACGCCGCAGATCTCTCCGAGCGTTGCATAGGTCTTGACCGCCGCGAGGATGTGCGGCATGAGGTTTTCGTTCTCATCGCCGCACGCCGCCTTGAGGTCTGCGAGCGCAGCCTGCACTGCTGCATTGTCGCGCTTCGCCTTCATCGCCTCGACCTTTGCCTTCTGCTTCTCGCCGACAGATGCGTCGACGCGGAGCAGGTTCTTCGGCGCCTCTTCCTCCACCTGGAACTTGTTGACACCGACGATGACGCGGGCACCGGACTCGACGTCCATCTGCCACTTGTAGGCGCTGTCCTGAATCTCCTTCTGGATGTAGCCCTTCTCGATCGCCGCAACAGCGCCGCCGAGATCGTCAATCTTCTTGATGTACTCCCAAGCCTCTGCCTCGATGCGGTTCGTCATCGCCTCGACGTAGTAGGAGCCTGCGAGCGGGTCAATCACATCGGCAAGTCCGCTCTCGTACGCAACGATCTGCTGCGTGCGGAGTGCGACCATGACCGAGTCCTCGGTCGGAAGCGCGAGCGCCTCGTCGCGGGAGTTCGTGTGGAGCGACTGCGTGCCGCCCATAACCGCTGCTGCGGTCTGGAGTGCAACGCGGACGATGTTGTTGTTCGGCTGCTGTGCGGTCAGCATGGAGCCTGCTGTCTGCGTGTGGACGCGGAGCATCATGGACTTCGGCTTCTCCGCCTTGAAGCGGTCCTTCATGACCTTTGCCCAGATGCGGCGGGACGCACGGAACTTCGCAACCTCTTCGAGCACGTTGTTGTGTGCGTTCCAGAAGAAGGAGAGGCGTCCCGCGAAGTCGTCGACGCTCAGACCTGCCTTGATGGCAGCCTCGACGTAGGCAATGCCGTCCGCAATGGTGAATGCAATCTCCTGCGATGCCGTGGAACCGGCCTCGCGGATGTGGTAGCCCGAGATGGAAATGGTATTCCAGTTCGGGACGTTCTTGGAGCAATATTCAAAGATGTTCGTGATGAGGCGCATGGACGGACGCGGCGGGAAGATGTACGTGCCGCGTGCCGCATATTCCTTCAGGATGTCGTTCTGGATCGTGCCCTTGAGCTTGTCCGCCGAGACGCCCTGCTTCTCCGCCACTGCGATATACATCGCGAGGAGGACGGAGGCCGGAGCGTTGATCGTCATGGACGTGGAGACCTTGCCGAGGTCGATCTGATCGAAGAGGATCTCCATGTCGGCGAGGGAGTCGATCGCAACGCCGACCTTGCCGACCTCGCCCTCAGCGATGGCATCCGTGGAGTCGTAGCCAATCTGCGTCGGGAGGTCAAACGCACAGGAAAGTCCCGTTGCGCCGCTCTCGATGAGGTAACGGTAACGCTTGTTGGACTCCTCCGCCGTGGAGAAACCTGCGTACATACGCATCGTCCAGAAGCGCCCGCGGTACATGGTCGGCTGAACGCCACGGGTATAGGGGTAGACACCGGGGAAGCCGATGTCCTCTGCATAGTCCGTGTCCGCGATGTCGAGCGGGGTGTAGAGCCCCTGCTCAGGGATGTGGGGACGCGCCGGGAACTTCGCCGTTGCCTTTTCGACGGTAGCATTGTACTTGTCAAGCCCCGCCTGGATCTTTTCATTGCTCATGAAAGTATTCTCCTTTACCTTTTCATTTCTCTTTTGGGTTCTTTGACCCTAAAAGGCTTTACGCCTTTTTTATCTGTGTTATTTCTGCATCGACCCCGTTGCGAGGAAGCGCTGATGGAAGGAAAGCGCCTCGTCGAGCAGGTGCGGCGTCTGTGCGCCCTTGGTCGCTGCAAGTGCACGCTCGTAGTAGTCGAGCAGGATCGGACGGAAGTCCGGATGCGCGCAGTTGTTGATGATCTCGAGCGCGCGCTCACGCGGGGATTTGCCGCGCAGATCTGCAACGCCCTGCTCCGTGATGACGATGTCGACATCATGCGCACCGTGGTCGATGTGCGAGCAGAACGGAACGATGGACGAGATCTTGCCGCCCTTTGCCTCGGACTGCGTGTAGAAGATCGTGAGGTAGGCGTTGCGCGCGAAGTCGCCGCTACCGCCGATGCCGTTCATCATCTTCGTGCCCGTGACATGGGTAGAGTTGACGTTGCCGTAGATGTCGACCTCGATCGCCGTGTTCATCGCGATGACGCCAAGACGGCGGACAACCTCGGGGTTATTCGAGATCTCCTGCGGACGGAGCATCATGATCTTCTTGTACTTATCGATGTCCTTGTAGAAGCGCTGGAGTCCATCAGGCGAGGGCGAGAACGCCGTGCCCGACGCAAACTTCAGCTTGCCCGCATCGGCAAGGTCGAACATGCCGTCCTGAATGACCTCGGTGTAGACCTCGAGATCCGTGAAGTCGGAGTTCACAAAGCCCGCGATAACCGCGTTTGCAACATTGCCGACGCCCGACTGCAGGGGGAGGAGCCCCTTCGGCATACGCCCCTCGGCGATCTCCTTCTTGAGGAGTTCGACCGTGAACGCGCCCATCTTGCGCGCCGCATCATCGAGCGGCGCGAGCGGACGTGTCTTGTCCGTGATGTCGCAGGGGACGACGTACTTGATCTTCTCCAGCGGGCAGGGCATGAAAGTCGTACCGATGCGGTCGCCCGCCTTCGTGATGGGAATCGGCAGACGGTTCGGCGGATCGAGGGGGATGTAGATGTCGTGCATGCCGACCAGCTCCATCGGCTGGCTCGTGTTCACCTCGACGATGACCACGTCCGCACTCTGGATGAACGACGGCGTATTGCCAACCGAGGTAGAGGGGATGATGCCCTCCTCAGTGATGGCAACCGCCTCAACGAGTGCGACGTCGATCTTGCCGAGGAAGCCCTCGCGCGACTGCTGCGCCACCTCGGAGAGGTGCATGTCGATGTAGTTGACGAGGCCGGAGTTGATCGCGTTGCGCAGCGGCGTGTTCGTCTGATAGGGCAGACGCTGCAGGATGCCGCCCGCCTCGGCGAGCGCACCGTCGAGCTCGGGTCCCGTCGAAGCACCCGTCCAGATGTTCACCTTGAACGGATTCTTCTTCATGCGCTCGGCGATGGCAAGCGTGACCGCCTTCGGATAGCCGGACGGCGTAAAACCGCTCGCACCGATGGTCATGCCGTCGGCAAAGTACTCTGCCGCCGTCTCCGCGCTCACAACTTTGTCCGCAAGGGACTTGGGTATGCGATCGGAAATATCGATCATAGAAAAACCTCCCTCTGATACGCCGGACAGCAAGTGCCGCCGTCGTCCATTGCTCCTATGACCTACGCAGGAAACAACTTGCAGAAATTCTCATTTCCTCTTGTAAATTATTCATGGTAGGAATGTTCTGAATAACTGCAAGTTATCGTAGCTGCATAAGTCAATTATATCTTTCCATAGGATATCACGAAAAAAAAATGCCGTCAAGATTACATTGACGGCATTTTCTGTGATTTGTGAAAAAAGGGGCAAGTAAGTTTTAATTGCCTAAATTTTTGTCTGATAACTCCCCGTCTTCCGCACTCGTGTGCGCCAGATAATACGAGAGCGCACTGAGTCCAACGGACAGATCTTCGCTGACAAATGGGATGCTCGGCGGCACTTTCAGCTTCACGGGCGCGAAGTTCCAAATCCCGCGAATGCCCGCCGCAACAAGCTGATCGGCAACCTCCTGCGCGTGTGCGGCAGGCACGGCAATAACGCCGATCTGAATGTCGCGCTCGGCGATGATCTCCGCGAGATAGGCGATGTCCTCGACGCGGCGCTCGCCGACGCGCGTTCCGATCACGATGGGATTCGCATCGAAAATCGCAGCAAGTCGGAAGCCGAGGCGCGCAATTCCCTGATAGTTTGCAAGCGCCGCACCGAGGTGTCCCATGCCGATGATCGCAACATTCCAGTGATTGTCGAGCCCCAATATGCCGCCGATGCTCTCCTTGAGCTCCGCGACATAGTAGCCGACGCCCTTCTTGCCGAATTGTCCGAAGAACGCCAAATCTTTACGAATTTGTTCGGGATTGATGGCAAGGCGGCGGCCGAGTTCCTCCGAGGAGGCGATCTCCACGCCCTCGTCCGTCAGCTGGCGCAGACAGCGATAGTAACGTGGCAGCCGGTCGACGGTCGCCTTGGATATCGATAGATGTTCCTGCATAGTCATCCTTCCTTCATCTCCCCCGCAATCGCATGCACCGCCGCCGTCATAGCGGCGAGCATCCAGAGCAGCATGGAGGACGGTATATTAAAGAGCAGATGATCCGTGATGCCGTTGAGCGCAACGGAGATGAACGCGAGTCCGAGGCCGAGCGACAGTCCCTCGACAAAACGGCGCCTGCGCCAGCGCGAGAGCGCGGCACGCACATCGGCGACGGTCTTCCACTCGTGCTCATGCGCGACGAGCACCGCCTCCCACGGAGGCGTGCGCTTCGGCAGACGAAACGCGAGCACGAGCGAGCCGAAGAAGAACCAGAGGAAGGAGAGTGCGCCCGGCACACCGATCTCCGCTGCATAGTTCAGATACATATTGTGGGCGTGCACGATCTGCACGGGCGCGCCCTGTAAGTAGAAGTCATACTCGGGGTAGACCATGAAGTACATGCCCCAGCCGATGCCGAGGAAGGGATGATCCATCACCATTGCAATCGTGCTCTCCCAGAACGCAAGCCGCATCTCCGACGACGTATCTATACGCGTAAAGACGGAGAGCAGACGATCCGCGAGCACGGGGTCGACGAGGAGCGCGCCCGCACCGACGACAACGATCCCAAGGAGGACGCGCCAGTCGCGCACGGCGCCGTAGCCCGCGAGCACGACGGCAACGACGAGGCATGCGCCGCGTGCATAGGTCATCCCGAGGCACGCCAGCGCCGCCACAAGGAGGACGAGTGCAAGTGTACGCCATGTGCGCGTGAGTGCCGTGAGGAGTCCCACTGCAAGACAGGCAACAATATCGAGGTAGCCCGCGAGGATGTTCGGATTCTCCCACGTCGAGAAGACCCGCTTCGAGAGTTCGGGGAAGGACTCCCCGTCCACCCATTTCATCGTAGAGATGTCGATTCCGAAGATAAACTGATAGAATCCATAGAGGATGACGAGCGCTGCCGCCGCCGCCATTGCAATGACAACGCGCCGGAGTTCGTGCGCCGTGCGTAGGGTCTGCCCGGCGAGCAGATAGGTCAAGGCGTAGATTGGCACGAGATGGTAGAAATTGTAAAAACTGAACGCCTTATCCGGCGCAACCGCCACGGACAGAAACCCGATGATGACGAAGAGCAGTGCCGGCGCATCATAGGGCAGACGGCGCAGATGAAAGTTCCGATCGATCCGCAGCCGCAGGAGCATTGCCCCGCAGCCGATGAGCAGCACGACCATCGCCGCCAGAGGTGCGATTGGGATGAGGAAAGCCTCGGCAATGACGGCATACATCATCGCGCGCGCCATGCGCGCGCCCCAGCGGCGTCGACGCAGTGTACGCCGACGTTCCTGAAAGTAGTCCTCTGCCACGCCGTCACCTCCCCGCCGTGAGGAGGGCGCGGATGCCGCCCACGAGATAGAGCGAGCCGGCGGCGACGAGGAGCGCATTGCCCGCACGTGCGCGCGCAGCAGCCTCGGAGAGTGCCGTCTCTGCGTCGCCGCATGCGCGGGTATCAAGTCCCATGCCTGCGGCAATCCCCGCCACGACATCCGCCGCCGCCGCGCGCTCGGAGTTCGGGCGCACAGTGACAACCTGATCGCCCGTGCGCAGAAGCGCGGCGAGCATACCGTCAATATCTTTATCCTTGAGAATGCCGAGCAGAAAGACGCGTGGCGCATCCGTGAAGTAGCGGTCGAGCCCCGCGCGCAGTGCCCGCATGCCCGCAGGATTGTGCGCGCCGTCGACAACGACAGGCACGCCCTCGTACGAGAGGATCTCAAAGCGCGCGGGATGGCGCACACTGCGCAGCGCTACACGCACAGCCTTCTCCGTCACACGCGCGTCCTCGCGCTCGAGCAGCTTTGCCGCCATGATAACGAGCGCCGCATTCTCCGCCTGATAGACGCCCGCAAGCGCGAGCTCGAATGGTTCCGGCTCGCGGCAGACGACGGAGTGGAACGCAACGCGCTGTCCGCCGCCGTTTGGGAAGAAGAGCTGCGCCGAGAAGTCCTCGCCGCAGACGAAGACATCCGCGCCCAGTTCCTCAGCACGCCGCTCGATGATCTCAAGCGGCTCTCCCGTCGCCGCTGTGATGACGGGCACGCCCTCCTTGATGATGCCGGCCTTGTGCTCTGCAATACCCGCAAGCGTTCCGCCGCAGCGGTCGGCATGATCCATCGCCACATTTGTAATGATCGTAAGGATTGGCTCGACGACATTCGTCGAGTCGAGGAGGCCGCCGAGCCCCGTCTCGATGACGGCGACTTCGACCTGCTCCTCTGCAAAGTAGAGGAAGGCAAGTGCCGTCAGTGCCTCGAACTGCGTCGGGTGCTCGTGTCCCGCCGCAACCATCTCATCTGCAGCCGAGCGCACGCGCGTGAGGAGCTCTGCAAAGCGCGCCTCTGGGATATCGTGCCCGTCCACGCTCATGCGCTCCGTATAGGAAATGAGATGCGGCGAGAGATAACGCCCTGATCGGATGCCCGCCGCGTGGAAGACGGCGTCCATCATCTGCGTGACAGAGCCCTTGCCGTTTGTCCCCGCGATGTGGATCACCGCATAGGCGCGCTCAGGGTTTCCGAGGCGCGCGCAGAGCTCCTCCATGCGCGCAAGACCCAATCGAACGCCGAATGTATTCAGTTCCTCAAGATAGTGAAGCGACTCCGCATAGTTCATCGGAGCACCTCAGAGCTTCGCCAGATCCGCAAGACGCGTCCGGATGAGGGCGACCTTCTCCTCATAACCCGCCAGCTTCTCGCGTTCCGCCGCCACGACGGCGGCAGGCGCCTTCGATGTAAAGCCCGCGTTCGCGAGCTTGCCCGTGAGGCGTCCAATCTCCTTATCGAGATTGTCGCGCTCCTTCGTCAGGCGCGCCGTCTCCTTCTCCACATCGATGAGCCCTGCGAGCGGCAGGTAGACCGCCGCCCCTGCGAGCGCGCCCGTAACGACGTTCTCGGGGTCAGGCGCATCCGCCGCAAGGAACGTGACCTCGGAGGCGGATGCAAGCGCATGGAAATAGTCCACGTGCGCCGCAAATGTATCTGCAAGCGCCGCGTCGCGCACGCGCAGGATGAGCGCACTCTTTTTGCCCGGCGGCGTGCCGAGTTCCGCACGCAGATTGCGCGTGACTTTAATGACCTCCATGATTGCGGTCATCTCCGTCTCCGCCTCGCTGTCGATGTCATTGTCACCGACCTCGGGCCACGGCGCGCGCATAATGCTCTCGCCCTCATGCGGCAGCTTCTGCCAGATCTCCTCCGTGAGGAAGGGCATGAAAGGATGCAGGAGGCGCATCGTGCGCTCGAGCACCGTGCGCAGGACGTAGAGCGCCGTGTTCTTTGCACGCACATTCTCCTTGTCATAGAGGCGCGCCTTTGTCAGCTCGATGTACCAGTCGCAGAACTCGCTCCACAGGAACTCGTAGATCATGCGCCCCGCTTCGCCGAGCTCGTAGCGCTCGAGATTCGCCGTGACATCGCGTGCCGTCGCCGCCGCACGCGAGAGAATCCAGCGGTCAGCGAGCGTATAGTCGCTCTCCGCGGGCACAAAGCTGTCGTCCGCACCCTCAAGATTCATCAGCATATAGCGCGAGGCATTCCAGATCTTATTGGCAAAATTGCGCGCCGCCTCGACGCGCTCCCAGTAGAAGCGCATATCGTTGCCCGGCGTATTGCCCGTGATGAGCATGAAGCGCAGCGTGTCCGCGCCGTATTTGTCAATGACCTCCACGGGGTCGATGCCGTTGCCGAGCGACTTCGACATCTTGCGCCCCTCGCTGTCGCGCACGAGGCCGTGGATGAACACATCGCGGAACGGCACATCGCCTCCAAAGCGCAGCCCCATCATGACCATGCGCGCAACCCAGAAGAAGATGATGTCATAGCCCGTGACGAGCGTCGCCGTCGGGTAGAAATGCCGCAGGTCTGCCGTGTCCTCCGGCCAGCCCATCGTCTCGAACGGCCAGAGTGCGGAGCTGAACCACGTATCGAGCACGTCCTCATCCTGATGGATGTGCGTGCTGCCGCAGTGCATGCACGCCGTGATGTCCTCACGCGAAACAGAGGTCTCGCCGCAGTCCGCGCAGTGCCACGCGGGAATGCGGTGCCCCCACCAGAGCTGACGCGAGATGCACCAGTCGCGGATATTCTCAAGCCAGTTTTCGTATATCTTTGTAAAGCGCTCGGGGACGAAGCGGATGCGCCCATCCTTCACGGCCTGAGTCGCGGGTTTCGCAAGATCCTCCATGCGGACGAACCACTGCTTCGACACGAGCGGCTCAATCGTCGTCTTGCAGCGCGAGCAGTGTCCGACGGCGTGCTCGTGCTTCTCCGTGCCGACGAGTGCGCCGATCTCCTCGAGCTCCTTGACGAGTGCCTTGCGACATTCATAACGGTCAAGTCCCGCGTATTTACCCGCACCCTCGCCCATCGTTCCGTCCGCATTGATGACGACCACCTGCTCGAGGTTGTGGCGCTGACCCATCTCGAAGTCATTCGGATCGTGCGCAGGCGTCACCTTGACCGCGCCCGTGCCGAATGCAGGGTCGACGTAGGAATCCGCAAAGAGCGGAATGCGCCGCCCCACAACGGGCAGGATCAGCGTCTTGCCGACGAGTGCCTTGTAGCGCTCATCGTCGGGATGCACCGCGACGCCCGTATCGCCGAACATCGTCTCGGGGCGCGTCGTTGCAATCTCAACGTACTCGTCCGCACCCTCGATCTGATAGCGGAGATGCCAGAGATGCCCCTCCTCCGTCTCGTGCTCGACCTCGATATCCGAGATTGCCGTCGTGCAGTGCGGGCACCAATTCGTAATGCGCGTCCCCTGATAGATCAGCCCCTGCTCATAGAGACTGACGAACACCTCGCGCACGGCGCGCGAACAGCCCTCGTCCATCGTGAAGCGCTCGCGCTCCCAGTCGCAGGACGAGCCGAGCATGCGCAGCTGATACATGATGCGGTCGCCGTACTGCTGCTTCCAGTCCCAGACGCGTTCGAGGAATTTCTCGCGCCCGAGCTCGAAGCGGTTCGTGCCCTCCGCACGCAGACTCTCCTCGACCTTTGCCTGCGTCGCAATGCCCGCATGGTCACAGCCCGGCACCCAGACGACGTTCTTGCCGCGCATACGCTGATAGCGCACAAGGATGTCCTGCAAGGTTTCATCGAGCGCGTGCCCCATATGGAGCTGCCCCGTCACATTCGGCGGCGGAATCACCACGCTGTAGGGCTCACGTGACTCATCTGCCTCGTCGTGGAAAAGTTTATGTTCTTCCCAATAGCTGTACCATTTCCGCTCAAAGCTCTGCGGATCGTACGTCTTTGGAATATTCGCACCGGATTCCTGACACATAGATCTGTTCCTCCCGAAAGAAATGGGGCTGCTGCACGAGTCGAAACGACTTCGTGCAGCAGCCCCATGCTCGTGTTGACGCTCAAGGCGCCCCTTCCACCGCTCACGCGGTCCCCCTCCCCCGTGTCGCGGGGGAGGCTTTGCATTACGGCATATTAGCTTCCCCCGCCAGAGCGGGGGAAGTGGCGAACGCAGTGAGCCGATAGGGGCGCCCCGAGAGCAACCCCGTCCGCACCTCGTCAATACTTTCGTATATGAATTGCAACGATAAGATTAGCATAAAACGCGCACTTTTGCAAGATTTATACCGAAAGCAGCTCTTTTTCAACACAGTAATCATGTTATACTTTTCCTGCCGCAGCCCTCATCAAGCGAATCAGGCAAGGGAGGGAGGTATTGTGATGTCACTCACAGAAATCATGGTCGCGCTGCTCATCAGCATTGCCGGGAGTATACTCGGAACACTGATTGTGCAGATGTTGGGGTGGTAGAGACCAACCACGCTGTGGCACCCAACGAGGCACGGATTCATCACCCGTGCAGTCCTCTCGCTTGTCGGGAGGACTTTTTTTGCAGAAAACGCCTGCAGGTCATCACTCCTGCAGGCGTCCTCTTTGGTATCGCGATGTCACTCTCAGATACGGCTTTAGTATAACATATCTGTACAATTTTTCAAGACTGATTTATCCCTTTTACCGCCGAAAGCTCTCCGTATACTGCCACACAACATCGAGGAAGTATCGCGCGAGCGCATCGTCAAACACCTCGCGATAGCTTTCGCTACGCTCGTGTATGTGGTAGGTATAGCGGTCAAGCGAGATCGTCCCGTCCTCGCGCGTGAACTCCGCCGTTTCCAAATGGAATGCATATTGCTCTGTGCGCACACAGATTTTATACGTCTGCCCCGGATAGATTGAGTTGCTGACCGTATACTCCCGCCGCTCGCCGCCGAATGCCTCCGGCAGATTGCCGTCGAGATACTCCGCATCAATCGGATAGCCCGCGAGTTTGCCGAGAATCTTATAGATGTCCACGGAACTCGTCAGCTCATCCACGCGCCCGCGTGCAGGCACGCCCGCACCGCGCACCATCAGCGCCGCCCCCGTCTGCTCCTCACTGAGGAGATAGGGGCTGTGCGCATACACGGATGCACCGTGATCGGAGTAGAGCAGGACGATGTACTCATCCTCTTCGTAGTGTGTCGTGAGATAGTCAAAGAGATAGCCCAGCTGCCGATCCATCGCGCGGATCCCCGCACGGTTGATATATTGATTCAGCGGATTCGGCTTTAGAAACACAGATGCAGACATATCCGCCTCCCGCAGGGTCTGTGCAAGAGGCAGATGCGCCGTCGCATAGGCGGGCACGTTGACATTCGAGTTGTACGGATGCGTGTCAATGAAGTGCATGAAGATGAAGTTATCGCATTCGTCAAATGTCTGCAAATGGCGGATGGTCCGCTCCACACCCTCCGCCGCACGCAGCATCCAACGGTTCACGATCAACCGGTCGTAGCCGCGCGTCGCACCGTTGTAGATCCCCTGTCCGTCTCCCTGTGTGTTCGTGCAGTAGTAGCCGAGATGTTTCATCCGCTCGGAGAGCGTCACATAGGAAGGATCGAGCGCGAATGCCGTACCCGGCGCGGCAATCTGCGTCCTGTGCTGATAGAGCCCTGTCTCGATGCTCGCAAGAGCAGGATAGGTGTACTCCGCTGTGGAAAAACTGTTGTCAAAAATGACACCTTTGGAAAAGAACTTCAAGATACGCGGCACGAACGCAGCTGCATCCGTGCATATCCCTTTCCAGCTCAGCCCGTCTGCGAGGATGTTCAGCACGATTTTCCTGCGCTGCGGAGAATGCCGGAGCACAATCGGCGCGCCAACGAGAAACGGCGCATCGGCATGAATCGTCACCGCCTCCTCGATGCGGTAAAAATTGAATTCTCCGCATCCAAGTGTCACGGTGCGCTCCGCATCCGTCATCTGAAAGGTGACGGGCTGCATCTCTTCCTTCGTTGCAAGTGGAAGAAGTACGGGACTACCATCCGTAACGATACGGGTTGCACGCGTCTCCCCCGCCTTCATCACATCAAAGACTGCATCGTTGAAAAAGGGGTAGTCGGGGCGCTCCGTCACCGCATTGATAAGGCTGACCTCATAGCCCTTCACATGCACAAGCCCATAGGGATTGTAGACGCCCGTACGATAGGCGGGCAGCGCCTCTGAGAAGCGCGGCAGCGCCTCACAGAGGCCAATGTGCCACTTCTTGTCGATTGCATGCTCCTTCAGCGACACCTTCATTTGGAGCGGTGCGAACTGCATATTCGTCTCGGCGAGACTGAGTGCGTCGAGACAGGCGGCACGTGCGGCAGGATCGTCCGGCAAGTCCTCCTCCGAATGCGTTCCGGCGAGTGCACCAAAGAGCGCGGCACGCGCGGTCTGTCCCGCCGCACGATAGGCACGATGGAGGAAATCCCATACCGCCGCGCTCATCTTGCGCTTCTCATACGCCGCCGTTCCATAACGAATCGCATTCTCAATATCTGCACGCGAAAGAGCCGCCTCCGCAAAGAAAAGCTCATAGAGTTCCCCGTGCGGACACAGCCCGTGATACTCCTCCGCCGCACTCTGCGCCGCTGCACTGAAGTCCTTCGCAGAAATTGCCGCAATGAGCTCCTGCTCCAATGCGTGTGCACGCGCATCGTTCAAATCCCGCTGAAAACGCTCTGCCGCTGTGGGAATCTCCGCCTCTTCTCTAAAGAGAAGAACATGCAGGAGTACAGACAGCCCTGTGCTCCCATTGAGGAGAAAACGGCGTTCTTCCCTGTCGTAGAGGACACTGTATTCGTTTGTCACGGGAAAGAGGAGAACGGGCAGTTCATCGTAGGACGGAAGCACGGGTGCCTCGTAGCGCGCCGCATAGGCGGTTGCATTCGCTGCATAGTTCTCCCGCAGAGCTGCCTCGTTCGGCGCATACGAAAGCCCATGGAGCGCGCGGTAGATTTCATCATCGGCGCTCTCGTTGTACGCCGCCATCAGTTCGCGCACGCCCTCGGTATACTGTTCGTCCATTTCCCTCTCCCTGCTCAAGTTTTCCTCAGAACAGTCCCGTAATCACACCGTCCTCGGTGATGTCCATGCCCATCGCGGCGGGCACCTTCGGCAGCCCCGGCATGGTGAGCACGTTGCCCGTCAGCGCAACGACGAAGCCCGCACCACAGGAGGCGCGCAGCTCGCGCACGGTGATACGGAAGCCCGTCGGGCGTCCGAGGAGGGCGGGATTGTCCGAGAAGGAATACTGCGTCTTTGCCATGCAGACGGGCGTCTCTGTCATGCCGAGTGCCTCCATCTCCACCATCTGCTTTCTCGCCTCGGGCGTGAAGTCCACGCCGTCCGCGCCGTAGATCTCACGCGCAATCGTCTCGATCTTCTCCGCGAGGCTCTTCTTCTCATCGTAAATCGGGTGGAAGTCCGCTTTTTTCCCGAGCGCGTCCTCCACCGCATCGGCAAGAGCAAGGCCGCCCGCGCCGCCCTTTGCCCAGACTTCGGAGCGTGCACACTGCGCACCGAGCCGTGCACAGAGGTCTTCGAGCAGGAGGAGCTCCGCCTCGGTATCCGTTGGGAACACGTTGACGGCGACGACGGCGGGCAACCCGAACTTGCCAATGTTCTCGATGTGCTTTTCGAGATTCGCCGCGCCCTTTTTGAGGGCATCGAGATTCTCGGTACCGAGTTCGTCCTTTGCCGCGCCGCCGTTCATCTTGAGTGCCCGCACAGTGGCGACAATGACGACTGCATCGGGGGTAAGCCCCGCGAGGCGGCATTTGATGTCAAAGAATTTCTCCGCGCCGAGATCTGCGCCGAAGCCCGCCTCGGTGACAACGTAGTCGGCGCATTGGAGCGCGTACTTCGTCGCCATGACGCTGCTGCAGCCGTGCGCGATGTTCGCAAAGGGACCGCCGTGAATAAATGCGGGCGTACCCTCAATGGTCTGCACGAGATTCGGCTTGATCGCGTCCTTGAAGAGGAGCGTGAGCGCACCTGTCGCGCCCAGTTCCTCCGCGTGGACGGGACGACCGCCGCGCGTGTAGCCGATGAGGATGCGCCCGAGGCGGCGCTTCATGTCCGCCAGTCCGTCCGCAAGGCAGAGGATTGCCATCATCTCCGAGGCGACCGTGATGTCAAAGCCCGACTCACGCGGGATACCGTGCACACGTCCGCCGAGCCCCGTGACGACGTGGCGCAGCGCGCGGTCGTTGATGTCGAGGACGCGCTTCCACACAATGCGGTTCACGTCGAGGTCGAGCGCGTTGCCCTGAAAGATGTGGTTGTCAATCAGTGCCGCAAGGAGATTGTGCGCCGTTGTAATGGCGTGGAAGTCCCCCGTAAAGTGGAGGTTGATGTCCTCCATCGGCACGACCTGCGCATAGCCGCCGCCTGCCGCGCCGCCCTTCATGCCGAAGCACGGGCCGAGCGACGGCTCACGCAGGGCGACGACTGTTTTCTTCCCCTGACGATGAAGCGCATCGGCGAGCCCGACGCTCGTCGTCGTCTTGCCTTCGCCCGCAGGGGTGGGGTTGATCGCCGTAACGAGGATGAGCTTCCCGTTCTTCCCCTCTGCACCTGCGAGCGCCGCAGGTGTCAGCTTCGCCTTATAGCGGCCATACGGCTCAATATGTTCCTCGGCAATGCCGAGCGTCTTCGCAATCTCAGCGATGGGGCGCAGCTCGGCCGCGCGTGCGATCTCTACATCCGATTTCATCATGCTCTCCTCCCCTATGCCGTCTGCGCCGCTGCCGCCTGCACGACATTCTCCATCAGCATTGCAACCGTCAGGAGTCCCACACCGCCCGGCACGGGTGTGATCGCGCCCGCAACTTTTTCCACTGCCTCGAAGTCAACATCGCCGACCAGTTTCTTTGGCGCAATGCGGTTGATGCCGACGTCGATCACCGTCGCGCCCGGCTTCACCATATCCGCCGTGACGAAATGCGGCTGTCCGACCGCTGCAACGAGGATATCCGCCTCACGCGCAAGCTCGGCGAGGTTTTCCGTATGCGAGTGGCACAGTGTAACAGTTGCGTGACGCTCCAACAGGAGCATCCCCATCGGCTTGCCGACGATATTGCTGCGCCCGATAATGACGGCGTGCTTCCCCTCGATGGGAATGCCCGCATACTCGAGCATGCGGATACAGCCCGCAGGCGTGCAGGGACGCAGCCCCGGCGCACCAATCGAGAGATGCCCGACGTTCATCGGATGGAATCCGTCCACATCCTTGCGCGGATCGATGCGACTGAGGATCTCATCCTCGTGCGCTGCGAGCGCGGCGGGCAGGGGCAGCTGCACGAGAATGCCGTGCACTGATGCATCCGCGTTCAGCGCATCGATGCGCGCGAGCAGTTCCTCCCGCGTCGTCTCTGCGGGCAGGGCAATATGATCCGAGAGAATATCCAGTTCCGCACAGGTTTTCTGCTTGTTGCGGACATAGACCTCGGATGCAGGGTCATTCCCCACAATGATGACCGCAAGGCGCGGATGGACGCCGCGCTCGCGCAGCAGGAGCGCGCCATGCTCGGCGCTCGCCTTGATCCGCGCGGCAAACTCTTTCCCGTATAAAATGCGTGCCATATGCTCTCCTTTATACCAAATAACTGATCCATGTGAATACAAAAATCGCAATCGACACAATGCCGTTCCGCATGAAATACATCTGCGTGACGCGCGAAAAATCCGTCGGGCTCGCAATGCGGTGCTGATAGACGAGCGTCCCCGCCGCAATGCCGACGCCGATGAAGTACGGCCATGCAAGGTGCATGATCGCGCCGAGCAGGAGGAATAGAAGGATGGAGAATACATGCATGGCGCGTGCAAGCTGAAATGCCCCATGCGCCCCGAAGGTGACCGCGAGGGAGTGGAGTCCCTGACTGCGGTCGAACTCCTCATCCTGCGCGCCGTACATCGCGTCGAACGCCGCAATCCAGAGCGCAACTGCAATGAAGAGGAGAAGCATGGGCAGCTCGATTTTCCCGCTGATTGCAACCCAGCCGCCCGCCGGCGCCATGCCGATGGCAACGCCGAGGAAGAGGTGCACCCATCCCGTCACGCGCTTCATGTACGGATAGATGAGGAAGGGCACGGCGGCAAACGGCAGGAGGCGGATGCAGACGGGGTTCAGCTGCAAGACCGCAAATACAAGCACAAGGAGGCACACGCCTATAAAGACGAGCGCCTCCTTCTTTGTCACACGCCCCTGCACCATCGCGCGGTAGGCGAGGCGGGGCTGCTGCACATCGTATTTCAGATCGGCAAGGTTATCGAGGGCGAGCGCCGCCGAGCGCGCCGCCGTGATGGCGAGCACGATCCAGCCGAGGTCGCCGAGCGGGGGATTGCCCCCTGCCGCGAGCAGCGCCCCCATCAGGGCGAACGGCAGGGAGAACACCGTATGGTGAAAGGCGGTATTGTTCATGTGCGCCCGCAGGCGCTCCATCCACCAACTCAATCCAGACCGAACTCCTTCCACCGCGCGTCAACGCGCTTTACAATCTCCTCGGACATCGCGATCTCATCGGGCCACTCGCGCGCGTGCCCCTCCTCCGGCCAAGTTTTGGTCGCGTCGATGCCGAGCTTCGAGCCCCACTTCGCCATCGGTGAGGAGTGGTCGAGCACGTCGAGGGGACCCTGCACGATCTCGATGTCGTATTTCGCGTCGATATTATTGAAGACGCGCCACCAGACTTCCTTCATGTCCTGCACATTGACGTGCGCATCCACGACGATGATCATCTTCACGTTCATCATCTGCCCCATGCCCCAGAGCGCATGCATGACCTTGCGCGCGTGCATCGGGAACTGCTTCTTGATGGAGACAACGATGCAGTCGTGGAATACGCCCTCAAGCGGCATATTCACATCCACAACCTCGGGCAGCATCTGCTTGAGGAGCGGCAAGAAGATGCGCTCCGTCGCCTTGGCGAGGAAGCAGTCCTCCATCGGCGGCTTGCCGACGACCGTCGCAGAGTAGATGGGGTTCTTGCGATGCGTAATCGCCGTGATGTGAAAGACGGGATAGTCGTCCGCGAGCGAATAGTAGCCCGTGTGGTCGCCAAACGGCCCCTCGCGGCGCATCTCGTTCGTGTCAACATATCCCTCAAGGATGATCTCCGCCGTCGCGGGCACTTCGAGATCGACAGTGATGCACTTGACCATCTCGACGGATTTGTGGCGCAGGAAGCCCGCGAAGACCATCTCGTCTATGTCGCGCGGGAGCGGCGCCGTCGCTGCATAGGTGACAACGGGGTCGGTGCCGATCGCGACCGCCGCCTCGATGCGCTCACCGCCGCGTGCCTTCATGTCGCGGAAGTTCTCCGCGCCGTTCTTGTGGATGTGCCAGTGCATCCCCGTCGTGCGGCTGTCGTATTTCTGCAGACGGTACATGCCGACGTTGCGTTTGCCCGTCGCGGGGTTCTTCGTAAAGACGAGCGGCAGGGTCACGAACGGGCCGCCGTCATCCGGCCAGCATTTCAGAATGGGGATCTCGTCGAGGCTCGGATTCTCCGTCTCGATGACCTCCTGACAGGGCGCATTCTTGACGTATTTCGGGAAGTTGATTGCCTTGCGCGCCATCGGGATGAGGGTCATGAGGTTCATCTTGTTCTGGAGGGAGATGTGTGGGATCTTCAGAATCTCCGTGAGTTCGTCCGCAACATCGTCGAGCTTTTCCACGCCGAAGGCGAGCGCCATGCGCTCGTAGCTGCCGAACGCGTTCATGAGCACGGGCATCTTCGAGCCCTTGACGTTCTCAAAGAGAAGCGCGACGTTCTTCTCGCCCTCCAGTTTCGAGATACGGTCGGTAATCTCCGTGATTTCGAGCTCGGGATCGACCTCCGCCGTGATGCGTTTGAGGAGTCCGCGCTCCTCGAGCGCGGCGATGTACTCGCGCAGATCCTTAAATGCCAAGATTTTCCCTCCTAGATTATTTTCTCAGTATAAATCTCACGATCAGGTAGCCCACGCCGTAGAGTGCAATCATGGGCAGGGCGATCATCGACTGCGTAAACACGTCGGGTGTCGGCGAGATGATGGCAGCGATGACGAACGAGAGGAAGATGACAATGCGGGCATATTTCCGCAGGAATACGGACGTGATAAAGCCCAGTTTGCCGAGGATCGTGATGACGAGCGGCAGCTCAAAGACGAAGCCGAACGGCAGGACAAACATGATGACAAACTCGAAGTAGCGGTTCACAGAGAAGAGAGCCTCGAGTTCCTCGTTTCCAAACCCCTTGAAGAACATGATTGCCGCGGGGAAAACGAGGAAGAACGAGAACGCGAGCCCGAGGAAGAAGAGGATGACCGAGACGGGCACGATGATGCCGAGCACCAGTCGCTCTGTCGCTGTGAGCGCGGGCAGGAAGAACCGCCAGACGTGATAGAAGATGATGGGCAATGCGAGAAGAAAGCCCACGACGACAGCGATCTTGATGTAGGTGAAGAACGCCTCTGCGGGCTGCATATAGTAGAGTTTTCCGACCGGGACGGTCAGATAGTGCATGATGTCTTCGATGAAGTAGTAGCCGACACCCGAGCCGACAGCGACGGCGAGCAGGCATTTGATGAGGCGTGACCGCAGCTCCGTCAGATGCGCAATCAGTGTCATGCTGCCATCGTCGACTGCGTTTGCTCCATCTTCCGTGCGCGGAGCTTCCGTCTGCGAGGCGGGCTGTGTCACGGGCGGATTGCCAGCGGGCGCGGAAGCGGTCTGCTCCCCGTGCGCGCCCCCGTCCTGCTCCGACGCAGGGGTTTTCGATTCCTCCGCCATGGATCAGCTCTTCGCCTCTTTTTTCTCGCCGCCCTCAAGCTGCTTTGCCTCCTCGGTGACGTTGATCTCCGCGCGAGCATCCTGCGACGGCTCGTTGTTTGCCGATTTGAATTCCTTGATGCTCTTGCCGAGCGCCTTGCCGATGTCGGGCAGGCGGCCGGGGCCGAAGATCACAAGGCCGATGATGAGGATGAGTACGAGTTCGGGAACTCCCAGACCAAACATAAGAACCTCCTAAAATATAAATGGTATTTACTGTGCTTTATTCTCCGTCACAGGTGCACTCTGCGCCGCCGTGTGCGCCGCGACTGCCGCCGCAGCGGTTTCTGCCGTTGGCGTTGCCGTCGGTGCGGCGGGTGCTGCCTGTGCCTCAGTCGGGGCGGCAACCGGCTGTGCTGCGGGCTGCACCGCAGGCTGTGCCGGTGCGGGCGCGGCGGGCGGCGGGTCGGGTGCGTTGATTGCCGCCGTCAGTGCGTTCGACGCCTTGCGGAACTCGCGGATGCCCTTGCCAAGCGAGCGCCCCATCTCGGGGAGCTTGCCGGGACCAAAGACGACGAGTCCCACGACCAGTATCAAGATCAGTTCAGGTACGCCAATGCCAAACATGCTGACTCCTTCTCATGGCTGCGCCATGTTCTCTCCTAAAATATTTTTCAACACGAAACTAGAACTCTCTGCGTCCGATAAAGTCCGCCGCCATCAGGCAGGTCTCGCGAATACGCTCGTCAAGCGACTCCGGCAGCGCATCCTTTGCGCGCGCGAGATAGGCATCCGCCTTCTCCTGCGCATAGTCGAGGCCGTCCGTCGTGCGGACGATTTCGAGCGCACGCGCAACCTCCGCTTCTGTCATTTTCGGGTTTGTGATGAGCGCCGTGAGTTCTCTGCGCCCTACCTCGTCCAGCACTTCGAGAGCACGGATGACGGGCAGGGTTACAAAGCCCTGCGCGAGGTCATGCCCTGCGGGCTTTCCGATATCCTCCGAGGTCTGCCGATAGTCGAGCAGGTCGTCCGTAATCTGGAACGCCATGCCGATGGCGTGCCCGTAGAGCGCCATGCGTTCCGTATCCGCCGCACGCATGCCGCCGATCACGCCACCGAGTTCGCAGCAGATCTCAAGGAAGTCCGCCGTCTTCTTGCGGATGCGCTCGTAATAGGCATCCTCGCTCGCGGGCACCTGATAGGCTGTGTGATCCTGCAGGATCTCGCCCTCGCTCAGCGTACAGACGAGCTGCGCCAGTTTGACATAGACCGCAGAGTCATAGCCTGCCTCCGCAACGAGCTTGAATGCACGTGCAAAGAGATAATCCCCGCTCAAAATGGCGACCTGATTGCCCCATTTGGCATTCGTCGTCGCCGCCCCGCGCCGCGTACCCGCCTCGTCGATGACATCATCGTGCACGAGAGATGCCGTGTGAATCAGCTCGAGCGCAACGGCAACGGGCATCGCACGCATGCGATCAAACGCCGCACCGCCGCGCGCCGCAAGCAGGAAAAGGGCGGGACGCAGACGCTTCCCCCCCGAGGAGACGAGATGTGCCCCCACATCTGTTATGAGATCGGTCTCAGAGATAATGGATTCTGCAAGCGCAGGTTCAAATTCCTCGAGATCCGCCTGTATGACATCAAACATGTCGTTCTTCAACGTCGTATCACCTACATTGGGCGCATGGAAGAGCGCCGTCCTCTTTCTTCGATCACGTAAACCTTCACACATTCTATCATATTGCGCCCAGACCGTCAAAATTATTTCATTGCTCTCTCATCTGCGGGAAAATCATCTTTTCTGCAAAATCAGCGCGCTGCCAACCGCGCGCTCCGTCCCGTCCGAGGGGGCGTTTACAACCTCATTTTTGACGTAAAGCGCAGAGGATCCGCCGCCGTCGAGATTGATCGCATTCTGCACGCCGAATTTCACGAGCAGTTCGGCGA
>NZ_CP016201.1:1265892-1319502 GCF_001683335.1 Selenomonas sp. oral taxon 126 | reverse complement strand
TCCGTCAGCGTCAGCCCGTGACTGTGCTCCTGTCGCCCGTCGACCACGGCAAAGATAATCTTGCCGCCCGCCGTCACGCCGACAGCACTGCGCGGCGCACGCCCGTAGCGGATGTCGCCCGGGAACTCCTCCTCGCCTGCCGTCACGTGCACGCGTCCGTTCTCGACGAGACGTGGTCCCGCACCGACAATCTGCACGGCACGATCCCACATCGCCCCCGTCTCCTCTCGGAGCACGGTCGGGTCACCGACACGCGTCCCCGCCGCCGCGAACGCATCCATCGACGAACCATGCACGGAGACGACGTAGCCGTCCGAGGGAATCGCGGAGTCATTCGTGTTGATCTCCGCCACGCGTCCCTCGCGAATCACATATTCCAGACCGTACGGATTTGTCCCCGTCGTCCTGCCGTAGGCGCGGTTGTAGATGATGAGTCCGTTCTCACCGCGCTCGGCATTCACTCCCGAAACAGGCAGCGTGATCTGATCGATCTTCACCGTGCCGCTGTAGGAAACCGTGCCAAACACAAAGGAGTCGTCGGGCATCACGCCGAACGCACTGCGATCGTAGTAGGTCGTCCCGACAATCGTGCCGTCGATCTTCGTCACGCCGAGGATCTCACCGTTTGACGCAAAGTAGGACGCATTGATTGCCGCTAGCGCATTTGTATCGCGCGCAATGCCCGTCACGGTCTGCCGCCCCGGGATGATGCCGCGCGCGAGTGCGGGGCGTACGCTGTATTTCGCAGGATCTGCCTCGACAAAGTACGACGTCACCTGCCCGTCCTCATCCGCATAGATATACGTCCGCTGCATAAGCCCCGGCGCAATCGTTTCTTCCTTCAGAATTGGAAGCGCGGGCTTCTTCGGCTCTTTTGCCGCTGCATCCCCGCCCGTTCCCTGCGTTGCCGTCGCAGGCGCCGTCGGCTTTACAGGCGCGGGCACGGGCGTCGGCTCCGATGGATTCGTCCCCACAGGTGCAACGTCGAGGAAGACGCGCGCGGGATTCATCAGATTGCCGAGGTTGTATGCCATGCCCTGCGCCATCGTGATTGTCACATAGAAATGACCGCGCCGTGCAGCATAGGAGACGGAGTCGATGCGCTTTGTGCGCACGGGAATGCGCTTGAATGCCGCTGCATCCGTATCGGTAAAATCAAAGGTCAGCTCGCGCCCATCCTCGGAAAGACTGACGTGATAGATCGGCATCTCCGTGAAATCAAAGACGAGTCGGTCGTGATCTGCACCGCTCGACGTGCGCAGTGCGTTCAGCCCCGCTGCCCATGCATAGGAGGACGCCGTCAGCAGAAGTGCCGCCGCAAGCACCACAATTTTTTTCAACATACGCATAAAATACTCCAAACTAAAAGAATCATCCATACAACAGAAAAGGGGACGCTGCGCAGACAGCTTCCCCTTTGTAACTCCGTTATTGCTTCTCTCACCGTGTCTTGATTGTGAGCTGCTGATACATCATATCCGCAATGCCGATGCCGCCGCTCTTTGCCGCCGCGTTCATCATCTCCGTGTCGCGCATATCCTCGAAGATCTCAAGCGCGTTGGACTTCTTGCCAAAGAGCCCGCCCTCGGGCACCGTCGCACGCATCTGCTTATACATCATGCTGAGGAACATCGCCTCGAACCCCTCACACGCCTCGCGCAGCGCCTTCGCCTCGCGCTCCTCGGCGGTCACCGTGTTCTTCGGGACGTAGCCCGTTTCCTCTGTCTCTGGTGTTGCAGCAGCCTTGCGCTGCAGCTCGTCGAGCGTCGCCTGAAAGGACTTGCTCTCGGCACTCATGCGCGCCGCATCGTAGGAGGTCTGTGCCGCGCCGCCGAGCAGCGCATTGTCACCAATTGGCTGAATCGTCATGCTGTAACCACCTTAAACAATATCGAGTTCAGCGTGCAGTGCCCCTGCCGCCTTCATCGCCTGCAAGATCGAGATCGTATCGCGCGGGGTTGCCCCCACCGTATTGAGCGCGCCCACAATGTCGCTGATATTCGTCGTCGCGGGCAGGATGATCGTGCTGCCCTTGGAGTCCGTCACCTCGACGTCGGGGTTGTCCGTCACCACGGTATTGCCGTAGCTGAACGGTGCTGGCTGCGATACATCCGGATTCTCCTGAATGCGGATCGTGAGGCCGCCCTGCGTGATGGCAACCGTATCGACGGAGACATCGCCGCCCGCGATGATCGTCCCCGTGCGCTCGTTTACAATGACGCGCGCCATGTTGTCGGGACGAACCGGCAACTCTTCGATCGAGGCGACAAAGCCGACCACGTTCCCACGGAAGTAGGACGGAATCGCCACATCCACGCGTCCGGGGTTGCTCGCCTGTGCGATGCTCCCATACTGGGCGTTGATTGCGTCTGCGACGCGTGATGCCGTCGTAAAGTCGGGGCGCGCAAGGGAGAGCGAGAGCTGTCCGTTCGCACCGATCCCATCGTCCTCCACCGTGCGCTCGACAATGCCCGCATTCACAGCAATGCCAACCGTCGGGAACGCCTTCGACGTACTAGAGCCGCCGCTCGCCGCCGTAAAGCCGCCCGTGGAGACGCCGCCCTGCGCAACGACGTAGACCTCGCCGTTGCCCGCGCGCAACGGCGTCTGCAGCAGTGTGCCGCCGCGCAGACTCTTCGCATCGCCGATCGAGGAGACCGTCACATCGAGCGTATCGCCCTCACGCACGAACGGGGGCAGCGTCGCTGTCACCATGACAGCCGCGACGTTCTTGAGCTTGATCGAGCTGCTGCTCACAGTAATACCGTACGTGGTCAGCATATTCGCAATGGACTGCACCGTCTCCCCCGAGCTCGAGCCATCGCCCGTACCGTCAAGACCGACGACGAGCCCGTAGCCCATGAGCTGGTTGGAGCGCACGCCCTGCACCTTGGAGATATCCTTGATCCGCGTCACAGCGGAATCCGCCGAGGCGATCCCCGGCACAGCACTCAGGACAAGAGCAAGGAGGAGCAGAAGGATGGATGTTTTTCTCATAAAAGCGCCTCCCATTAGAATAGGAAGTTGAAGATCTGAGTCAGGATGCCCTGCCGCTGCTTCGCGTTGAGGGGTCCCTTGCCGTCAAAGCGCACGGTTGCGTCAGCGACGCGCGTCGAGAGAATCGTATTCGAGCTCGAGATGTCCTCGGGACGGCAGGTGCCGCGGAAGACAATCTTGTGCTCGTTGCGATTCTGCCAGATGGACTGCGTGCCTTCGAGGATAAAGTTGCCGTTCGGCGTCACATCCACAATCGTAACGGTCACATTGCCCGCAACGCGGTTCGAGGAGGAGGCCGATCCCTTTGCACTGAATTTATCTGACGAATTGGCAGATGCCGCCTGCAGGAAATCAAAGATGCCGATGCCCGCGCCAAGACTCACCGAGCCGCTCTTCTCGTTCGAAGAGTTCCGTGTCGCCGAGGTCGTTGTCGACTCACTGATGACAATCGTCACAATATCCCCAATCCCCGTCGCACGATGATCGGCAAACGGGCTCTTCGTCGGATGTCCGCTCGGATTGTTCCACAGGGATTCTGCCGAGACAGTGGGGACGAGGCTTGCCGTACACAATGCGGCAGCCAGCACTCCTGCAAGCCATTTTTGTTTACTCATATCGAACTCCTTATGGAAAATCATCCGATGACCCGCACGGTCGCGGCGTCGATCACCTTGCCGCGCAAGATCTTGCCCGAACGCACATTGCGCACGCGGATCTCATAGCCGATGCGTCCCGGCTCGAGCGCCACGCCCTCCGCGCGGATGACAATGCCGTTTGCATCCAGCACGAGTTCCACCGCATTGCCTGCACGGATGACGAGCGGCATGGCGAGCATCGAGGGAGTGATTGTCACATCCCTGCGGATATAGCGCCCCGCGACGCGTCCGTCCAGACGCGAAAAATCCGTGAGCGTCAGCTCGGGCAGCGTGTCCACAGCCCGCTCCTCAATGCGTGCGTTCTCCGCTGAGATTGGTGTCTCCGCACGGATGTCCGTCATCGCCACGAGAACGCGGTCGTAGACGGTCAGCCGATAGTAGCTCGTCGCCCGCCGGTTGAGAACACCGTCCACATAGACGGTAAAGAGGGCAGGAAACTCGCGGCCGTACGGCAGACCGCGCGGGAACTCCACGACGGCTGTCACCTCGCCCGGAGGGAGGTGCATCGTCGACGCGGCACGCTGCAGATGCAGCTCATGCCGCCGCGTCTCGCCCATCGCGCCGAGTCTTTCCTCGATCTTCTGCTCCGCGAGCGCCGAGAGCTGCGCCGTGGAGAGTATGATTGGGAAACGATCGCCCTGCGCGCCGTTGTATGTGGCGGCAAGCGCTGTGCCCGCCCACAGAAAAGCGAATAAGCCACTCCATAGGCATAGAATGGCTGTTATCGTGCTCCGTTGAAAAATCAACGCTTGAGCGAGTTTGCAATCTCGAGCATCGAATCCGATGTCGTGATTGCCTTCGAGTTGGACTCATAGGCGCGCTGGGAGACGATCATCTCGACCATTTCCTCAACGATCTGCACATTGCTCATCTCGAGCGTTCCCTGTGTGAGCGTACCCGCGCCGTCCACACCGGGGTTCGACTCGATTGCCTCGCCCGAGGCATCGGACACAACGAAGAGATTCTTACCGATGGAGGTGAGTCCTGCCGGATTGACAAAGCGCGCAAGCGTGATCTGCCCTGCCTCCTGCTGCTGGGTCTGCCCCGCCTCGCGGTAGGAGACACGCCCATCGCCGGAGATCGTGATGGAATCCAGCGGCGCATTCTGACCGATCGTAATGCCATCGGCGAGCAGATAGCCATCCGTCGTCACCATGCGGCGGTCACCGTCGAGCTTCCACGTACCGTCACGCGTGTATGCTGTCGTGCCGTCGGGCATCGTGACGCGGAAGAAGCCCTCGCCCTGGATGCCGATGTCCGTCGGATTGTCCGTCGTCTGCAGAGGACCCTGCGTAAAGACGCGCTGGGTCGCCGCCACGCGCGTGCCGAGACCGATCTGCAGCGCCGTCGGATACTGCGAGTCCGCGCCGTTCTGCGCCCCCGCCTCGCGGAGTGTCTGATAGACGAGATCCTGGAACTCCGCACGCACCTTCTTGCCGCCGTGGGTATTGACGTTCGCAATATTGTGCGCAACGATGTCCATATGCGTCTGCTGCGCCTTCATGCCGGACGCTGCAGACCAAAGTGCTCGCATCATAGTCGATATCCCCCTCCAAGGAATGATTACAGTTTTTCACTCTCTTATATCGAATAAAACGATTGATTTCTTAAATTATCTTAACTCGTGCGCCCGACCTCATTGACCGCCTTGTCGAGCAGCGTGTCCTGCGTCTGCACCGCCTTTGACCCCGCCTCATAGACGCGGTAGTTGTTGATGAGCTCGACCATCTCCGTGACAACGCTCGTATTCGACATCTCGAGCATGCCCTGCTCGATCGTGCCCGTCGCCTGCTGCGGCTGTGCGCCCTCCTGCGGACGGTAGAGGTTGTCCCCCTGCTTGATGACCGCATTTCTCCCATCAAACTGGACGAAGCCGAGCTGCGCGAGCTGTGCGCCGTCCGCATAAATGCGCCCGTCGCTCGTGATGTTCACGCGCTGCGCATCCGCCGGAATCGTGATCGAGCGCCCGCTCGAAGAGAGCACCGCCTGTCCGCGCATATTCTGCAGCTGCCCCGTCGCCGAGCGGTAGAATCCGCCGTCACGCGTGTAGCGCGGCCCGTCGGGGGTGTCAATAACGAAATACCCCTGCCCCGAGATAGCGAGGTCATACGTATTGCCCGTCGTCTGCATCGCTCCCTGCAGATGATCCGTTGCAATCTCATCCACGGCGGAACCGAGTCCGAGTGTGCCGACGCGCGGCGCTCTCTGACCGTCCACGCGGAAGCCCTTGAAGCTCGTCACCTTGGTATCAGCGGAGTTGTCATTGATGCGGCGCAGCAGCATCGGCTCAAACTCGCGGATTGCCATATCGTCGCGCTTATAGCCCGTCGTCGACGCATTCGCGAGGTTGTTCGCGATCATGTCTGTGTGTTTGGTCTCCGTAATCATACCGGACGCCGCGATATAGAGTCCTCTCCACATAATTCCATCCCTCTTTTTCCAGACAGTTGTTCACCTTTTATAATTTCGCTATAAAGAGCGTTTTTCCTGCTTTTATTTTTTCCGCCCAAAACTCGTATTCGTCGCCTTGCCGTCAAATTTATCGAAGATATCGAGCGCCTTGCCGCAGCCAAGTGCCACGCAGCTCATGGGCTCGTCTGCCACAACTGTAGGCGTGCCCGTCTCGCGCTGGATCAGCTCCGACATGCCGTAGAGCAGTGCTCCGCCGCCCGTCAACACGATGCCGCGATCCATGATATCCGCCGCGAGCTCCGGCGGTGTCTCCTCGAGCACCTTCTTCACGCAGTCCACAATACGCATGACTGAACTCTCGATGGCGGAGGAGGCCTGCGCCGTCGAGATCGTGATATTCTTTGGGAGCCCCGAGAGGAGATCCCGTCCGCGCACATCCATCTGCTCGCGGCGCGCTGCCGTATGCGCCGCGCCGACGCGCAGCTTGATATCCTCCGCTGTGCGCTCGCCGATGAGGAGGTTGAACTCGCGCTTGACATAGGCGATGATATCTTCGTCAAACGTATCGCCCGCGATGCGGATGCTCTCGCTCGTCACCACGCCGCCGAGGCTGATGACGGCGACATCCGTCGTCCCGCCGCCGATGTCGACGACCATCGAGCCCTGTGCCTCCACGATGTCGAGACCTGCGCCCATCGCCGCTGCAAGCGGCTCCTCAATGAGCTGGATGTGGCGCGCCCCCGCCTGCTCTGCCGCCTCCTGCACGGCACGCTGCTCCACCATCGTTACGCCCGAGGGGATGCAGATCATAATGCGCGGACGGAAGACAATGCTGCGCCCGACCACCTTTTCGATGAAGAAGCGCAACATGCTCTCCGTAATGTCATAGTCCGCGATGACGCCGTCGCGCAGCGGGCGAATTGCAACGATATTGCCGGGCGTGCGCCCAATCATCTGCCGCGCCTCCTCGCCGATTGCGAGCACCTGATTTGTATCGCGGTTCACCGCGACCACAGAGGGCTCTCTGAGAACGACCCCCTTGCCCTTGACATAGACGAGCACATTCGCCGTGCCAAGATCGATTCCTATATCCATTGACATACCGAACATCAGCGGCAAGCCTCCTAATTTTTCCAATCAACTGTCCGCAGCGGCTTCATCCACCGCTTGCGGCGGCACGGGAATAAGCGCTGCGCGGATCTCCTCGAGAGATTTTTCCAGCGAATCCCGATACTCCTCACGCAGCACTTCGTTATCCCATTTGCACTGCCGCCCATAGCTCAGGATGCCGTCGAGATAGGTCATCACCATCTCCGCGACATACGCGCGTGCGACCTCGCTTGCGGTTATGTAAGATTCCTTCGTCTGCAGCTCAAAGGCAATGCGGTCGATGTAGTGCTCGCCCTCGATCAGATAGGCAAGCGAGCGCAGACGCAGTCCTATCTCGCGGGCAACAACGGCGTCATTCGAACTGGATGAGCGATCCGCAGCAACCTTCTCAAAGATCGCCCACGCCTCATCGCAGAGTTTGCCCACTGCGTCGAGCATCTGATCGCGCGCGTGCTTCTTGCGCCAAAGCACATCCCGCACCGACGGTTTCTTCTGCGCTGCCATGACCTTCCCCCGATTCCGTTTGCATTTCTTTCTCATCTTTTTTATTATATGATTTTCGCCTGATATCGTCAATCTATAATTCTTCATCCGTGCGCTCCCTTGCATTTCCATATCCATTCAATGTAAAATAAAGGAGATGATTGGAACAAGGGAGGACATTATGTCTGAAATATTGAAAGAGGGGTCGCGCCTCCGCCTGCGCCGCGCAGAGCTTGCGGATGTCGACTATATCTGCGCCCTGCAGGAAGAAGCGGACAACAGCGACTATATCGTACCGTTCCCGCGCGACTTTCACGAGACGATCGTCACGCAGGGGCGCGCCGCAATGGACATCATCGTCGAGGAGCGGGAGAGCGGGGAGGCGGTCGGCTACCTCCACGTTACGGGGCTGCTCCTCGCCTCGAAGGAGCAGGAATGGACGCACGTCATCATTGGGAAGAAGGGTCTCGGCTACGGACACGAGGCGCTGAAACTGCTCAAGGCGTGGGCGTTCGAGGATATGGGCGCGCACCGCGCGTGGCTCGACTGCAAGGACTACAACGCGCGTGCCCTACACCTCTACGAGAGCGAGGGCATGGTGCGCGAGGCACTGATCCGCGAGACAATCCTGCATCGCGGCGTCTACGAGAACCTCATCGTGCTCGGCATCCTCGACCGCGAATATCACGCGCGCAAGCGTGCGGGGCTGGAACTATAAGAAAGGTGACGATTATGCAGAAAAGTGGAATCAAACGCGTATTTCTCATCGTGCTCGACAGCTTCGGCTGCGGTGCTGCGCCCGATGCGGCGGACTTCGGTGACGCCGCCTCGTGCAGTACGCTGCGCTCCGTCACAGAGAGCGGGCTCTTCCCCGCCGCAAATCTCACGCGGCTTGGACTCTACAACATCGACGGCGTGGGGACGGGCACGCCTGACGCAGCACCCATCGGCGCACATGCGCGCCTGCGCGAACTCTCGCGCGGCAAGGATACAACCATCGGGCACTGGGAGATGGCGGGCATCGTGCGCAGCGATCCCATGCCGACCTACCCCGACGGCTTTCCGCCCGAGGTCATTGCGCAGCTCGAGGCGGCGTTCGGGCGCAAGATACTCTGCAACAAGCCCTACTCAGGCACGGCGGTCATCCACGACTACGGGCAGGAGCACGAGGAGACGGGCGCGCTCATCGTCTACACCTCCGCCGACAGCGTGCTGCAGATTGCGGCACACGAGGAGCACGTCCCCGTGGAGGAGCTGTACGACTACTGCCGCAAGGCACGTGAGATCATGCAGGGCGCGCACGGCGTCGGGCGCATCATTGCGCGCCCCTTTGTCGGCACATATCCGAACTACACGCGCACGGCGCGCCGCCACGACTTCTCCCTCGACCCGACGGGCGATACGATACTCGACGCACTCAGCCGCGCGCAGTACGACGTGATCGGCATCGGCAAGATCTCGGACATCTTCGGCGGACGCGGGCTGACGCGCTCGCTCGGCGTCAACGAGTCGAACGCCGACGGCATGAAGAAAACTGCGGCGCTCCTCGCGGAGGACTTCACGGGGCTTGCCTTCGTCAACCTCGTGGACGGCGACATGATCTACGGGCACCGCCGCGATGTGCCCGGCTATGCGCGCGCCATGCAGGAGTTCGACGATTGGCTCGCGGACTTCCTCCCCGCCATGCGCGCGGACGACGTGCTCATGATTACGGCGGATCACGGCTGCGACCCGGGTGCCGAGGGCACGGATCACACGCGCGAATACGTCCCGCTCCTCGTCTACGGAGAGAAGATCGCACCCGTGAACCTCGGCACGTATCCTACGTTCGCGATGATTGGCGCAACGATTGCCGATATATTTGGAGCGGAGCTGACGACAAAGGGCGAGAGCTTCCTGCCGCGCATTTTGAGATAGGAGCTTTCCTATGAATTGTATGACATCATCACGAAGAAAAAGCACGACGCAGGACGCACGCGCGAACAAGCGCATCTACGGCGCTGTCGAGGCGGAGGGTCGGCATGAACGATAACGAACTCATTGCACGCGCGGCAGAGTTTCGCCGCCATGCCTACGCCCCCTATTCCTCCTTTGCCGTCGGCGCAGCCCTCCTCGCACGGAGCGGCAGGGTCTACGGCGGCGTCAACGTCGAGAACGCCTCCTATCCTGTCGGCATCTGCGCCGAGCGCGCGGCAATCGCCGCCGCTGTCACAGCGGGCGAGAGAGAGTTTGAGGCGCTTGCCGTCATTGCGGACAGCCCCGCGCCATGCGCGCCCTGCGGCATGTGCCGCCAGATGCTCATGGAGTTCCCCGTCGCGCGCATCATCCTCGCCAATACAGAGGGTGCCGTACGCGTACTCACACCTGCCGAACTGCTCCCGCACGCCTTTGGGGCGGCGGCTCTGCCCACAAAGGAGCTCTCCGATGAAAATACTGATTGTTGACGACTCGCGCCTCGTGCGCATCAAGCTCAAGGCGGAGCTCTTTGACCGCGGACACACCGTCATTGAGGCGCGCGATGGTGAGGAGGCGCTGCGGCGCATTGCGGACAAGAATCCCGATGCCGTCTTTCTCGACATCATCCTGCCAAAGCTCGACGGCTGCACCGTCCTGCGCAGTCTGCGCAGGACACATCCAAAGCTCCCCGTTGTCATGCTCTCAACAGCTGCCAGTGAGGAGAACATTGCCTGTGCAAATGAGCACAACGCGCTCATGTTCATCCAGAAACCCTACGCCGACGACGAGATCACGGCGGCGCTCGCCAAGATGCGGCAGGCTGTGGAGGACCAATGAGCGAATTTTATCAGCGCTATACCGATATATTCCTCACAGGGATCGCCGACTACGCGCGCGTAACGGCACTCTGCACGCCGGATGAAAAGGAAGTCTGCTATATCACCATATCCCAGCGCCTTGAAGCGAACGGCAGCCCCCTCATCGTCAGCATCGGCACCTGCGTCGGCGCATTCTACGCACTCGCGAGCGGCTACAGTGGTGTCTCCCTGTACGGCATGGACGAGCTTGCCGTCGATGCTGTCGGCGAGCTCTTCAACGTCATCAACGGCCATTTCTCCTCCGCCATGCGCGCAGACGGATGCGCCGTCTTCATCATCGACCCGCCGCGCCACTACGACGGCGCAGCAGAGCCAAACATCGTGGCGTTCTCGCAGTTCTTCACCAGCACCATCGGCAATATGCGCCTGATGGCGGCACATGAAGAATTCCTTGCCGCACAGTCGCATTGAATTTAGGAAGCACTGATAAATTCAGTCCCGCTGTCTTGACGCATCTTTTTCGCCCTGCCATCATCAACAAATCCTCCACAGAGCACCACTCTGCGTCCGGTTTGTTTCCTCGGCAGGACAAAAAATCTACTGCCAATCCAGAGAACTTCATTTTATCAGTGATTCCTTCATTTTTGAAAGGAGCATTCCTTGACCATATTCTCGCATACATTCAACCTCGACACCCTCGTCGAGCTTCTGATCGTCCCCGTCGGCATTGTCGTCGCAGCACTCACCGTCGGCATCATCGCCGACCGCCTCATCCGCCGCTACATCAATCACCATCTCGACGTGGAGGAGAGCACGTGGAAATGCGTCTTCGTCCGCTCCATGCACGGCGTACCGATCTTCTTCAGCTTCATCATCGGTCTCTACTGGGCGATCGATGCCGTGGAGATCTCGCCAACGCTCACAAAGCTGCTCTCATATATTCTCTTTACCAGCAATGTCTTCTCCATCACGCGCGTCCTGGCGCGTACCGTCGACGGTGTTGTCACCATGTACTTCGAACGCTCGGGTAGAAACCTGCCCAAGACAACGCTGCTCAACAGCATCCTCATCGGGGTCATCTACGCCATGGGGCTGCTCGTCATCCTCCAGTACTACGGCATCTCCATCGCGCCGATCCTGACGGCGGCGGGCGTCGGCGGCATGGCGGTCGCCCTTGCCCTGCAGGAGATGCTTGCCAATATCTTCTCCGGTCTCCACCTCATCCTCTCCAAGCAGCTACGCATCGGCGACTACATCAAACTCGGCTCGGGCGAGGAGGGCCGCGTCACGGACATCACATGGCGCTTCACCACCATCATCCCCATCGGCGCGAGTAACACCATCGTCATTCCGAACAAGACCATCGCGGGTGCGAACATCACGAATTACAGCCTGCCTACACTGAACATCAACGTCAGCGTCCCCGTCGGCGTCGCGTATGACAGCGACCTCGCCATGGTCGAGCGCGTCACCATCGAGACGGCGAAGGAAGTCCTCGCGCGTGTGGATAACAATCTGACCGCGAATCCGCTTGTCCTCTATACAGACTTCGGTGCGTCCTCCATCAACTTCAATGTGATCCTGCCGTCGAGCATGTTCGACCATCAGGGCATCATCAAGCACGAGTTCATCAAGGCACTCACCGACCGCTACCGCGCGGAGGGCATCGACATCCCCTATCCCATCCAGACCATCATTCAGGAGCAGGATGAGGCGGCAGACAGCGATCCACAGAAAAACAAGACCAACTAAACCACATATATTATCCACATCATCCACAGATTCTCCCTAGGGAAACTGTGGATAACTTTTTCTACGCATCGTGCCCACCGCGCCTTTTGCCATCTGCATTTTCCCCAAAAACCGCCCCGATTTCCGAAAAATCCCTGTTGATAAGTCTGTGCACAAACAACTAGATATAGATTTACTATTGACGAGTACCCACTAGATGTTGTATAATCCTCACGAAACGGCGGTGAACCGCCATGGAAGAAAACGCGCCGTCAGCGCGCGCGAAAAAAGGAGAATGCAGCATGATTGTCAACGATATCAACGTCACGGTAAACGGCCTCTCGGACATCACCCCGCACGAGGTTGAGAACTACATTGCATACATCGAGGGTCAGACCCACGAGAAGCTGGATCGCCTCTCCATCACGGGAACCGACGACGGTCGTGTCACCCTCGGCTACGAGATGCGCCAACCGAAGTTCGAGCGCGTGCGCCGCATCACGGGCTACCTCGTCGGCACCACGGATCGCTGGAACAATGCAAAGCAGGCCGAGGAGCATGAGCGTGTCAAGCACGGACTCCACTGAGATCCACATCTCGGGGATTGCACGCGACTCCATCGTCGACGGCGAGGGCATACGGCTCACGGTATTCACGCAGGGCTGTCCGCGCCGCTGTCCGGGCTGTCACAATCCGGACACGCAGCCGCGCACGGGCGGACGCATGACGACCGTCGGCGCAGTGCTCGCACAGCTTGACGAGAATCCACTCCTCACAGGGCTCACCCTCAGCGGCGGTGAGCCCTTCTTGCAGCCCGCCGCCCTGCTCCCACTCGCACGCGGAGCGCATGCGCGGGGACTGGACGTATGGAGCTACACGGGCTACACCCTCGAGGAGCTGCGTGCGCAGAAGAGTCCCGCCGTGGATGCCCTGCTCGACGAGCTCGACGTACTCGTCGACGGCGACTACCGCGAGGAGGAGCGCGATCTCACACTGCACTTTCGCGGCTCGCGCAACCAGCGTGTCATCGACCTCGCCGCAACGCGCGCGACAGGTACGCTCACACTTTTATACGCAGACGAATAACAGGGAATCGGTTTTCATGCCGATTCCCTGTTTTTATAGCTATGTTATTTATGCTCCGAGCATACTTCCCACAATGATGCCGATGTACGTCCCGATGGCGTAGCCGAACGTGCCGACCAGCATCGCAGGTCCCACGAGGCGTGTCCAGCCCTGCGAGATCGCCATGCCCGCCGCCGTCGTCGGCCCGCCGATATTCGCATTCGAGGCGATGAGAATGTCCTCGAGCGGGAAGTTCAGAATCTTGCCCCCAACGAGGCAGAAGAGCATATTCACAGCCACCATGATGAGGCAGAATACGAGAAGCAGGGGCGCATTCATCAGAATCTCCATGATGGACGCAGGAACGCCGATGATGAAGAAGAACATATAGATGAACAGTGTCCCGATCTCCTGTGCACCGTGCATGGAGCTCGCCTGTTTTTCAAAGAAGCTGGCAAATCCTACCGAGAGCACTGTGAGCCAGACGTATTGACTGCCGAGGAAGGCGCTGCACATCTTTGCCAACCAGCCGCCATCCGGCGGGACGAGGGTCACAAACACCCCGCCGATTGCCTTGGAGACCGTCACGACGATGACGGTATAGGTAAGGCACATGGCGATGTCGCGGAGAGACACATCCTTACGCCCCCAGTACGCCGCCGCGAGCGTCTTGCCCTCCTCCGACACGCCCTTTTCCTCCACCTCGTCGATGAGGGGATGCTCGTAGAACCGCCGAACGAAGGCGTTGCCCGCCACCCCGAGCAGGATGAGAAAGTAGATCGCCATGTTGAGATTATCGGCGACAATGGCCGAGGAGAGGAGTGTCCCGCTCACCTTGAACGCATCCGCGAGCGCTGCAAAGTTGACGCTACCGCCGATGTAGGAGCCGGTCATCATCGCCGCCACCTTGGGCAGCCCCTCAATCGAGTTCTGGAGAAGCGCACAGCCGATCACCGCCCCTGCGATTGTCCCGAATGAGCCGATGATGAAGATGGCCAGCAGCTGTCCCGTCTCACGCCAGATCTTGCGGATATTGGTCTGAAACAGCAGCAGCGGAATCGCTGCGGGAACAATATAGCCCCAGACAACATCGTCGTAGAGCGGCGCAGAGGACGGAATGACACCCGTATTGACGAGGATCAGTGCGATCACGATCGCGATGACCGCCCCTGTGACGCGCGACGCCCAGCGATAGCGCTGCTCGAGATAGATGGAGGCGGCGACCGCCGCCATCATAACGGACATGAGCGCCCATGTGTTATCCGAATGAATCAATGAATCCATATGAACTCCTATCCTTTAGGGAAATATTGCCAAAATCAACCCACCCATCGCAATCATTGCGATCGCGACACCGTGCATGAAGCTCACGCGCTCGCCGAAGATGAGGATTGCGATGAGGACGGCAAAGACGACGCTCAGCTTGTCGATCGGAGCCACCTGCGTCACCGCGCCGTCCTTGAGTGCCATGAAGTAAAAGAGCCACGAGAGCGCGCCCGCGATGCCGCTGAGTGCAACGAAGAGCAGCGCCTTCTTGTCCGCGAACACCTGCGGCAGATCGGCAGTGTGCCCCTCCGCGATGACGACACCGACGAGGAACACCGCCATGATGACGGCACGCACCGCCGTTGCGGCGCTGCTGTCGAGCCCCGCAACACCCACCTTGCCGAAGATGGACACAAACGCAGCGCACAGCGCCGAGAGCAGCGCATAGATCAGCCATGTACTCATGCAGACCCCCCTCTCAAAAAAGCGCGTTTAGTATAGCATTATTTGACCTTTGCCGCAAACGCTTCTTTCAAAATATCTGCAAATCGTGTAAAATGAGCAAAAAAGATGCGTCAAGGTGATCGGGCTGAATTTATCAGGGATTCCAGAGGAGGAATGTTATGATACGAAGAGCAGAGGAGCGCGATGTAGCGGACATCCTGCGCGTCTACGCAGCGGCGCGCGCCTTTATGCGCGCCTCCGGCAATCACGCACAATGGACGAACGGCTATCCATCCGAGGAAATTGTTCGCAGTGATATTGCACGCGGAATTAGCTGGGTGCTGGAAAATGAGGAGCATCTCGCCGCCGTCTTTGCCCTCATTCCGGGCGACGATCCGACGTATGCACACATCGAGGGGGCATGGCGCGACGACTCCCCCTATGCCACGATTCACCGTGCGGGCAGCGACGGAACGGAACGCGGTACATTCCGCGCCATACTCGCCTTCGCACGTGCGCAGCATGAGCACCTGCGCGCCGACACCCACGCGGACAACATCCCCATGCAGAACTGTCTGCAAAAGAGTGGCTTTATCTACTGCGGCATCATCTATCTCGCCAGCGGAGATCCGCGCCGCGCCTACGAGTGGAGCAGCGGCAGATGAGTCAAAACTGTGTATATTTAGGAGAGAACATCTATGGCAATTATCTTTTATCCAAGCTGCAAAATTCAGGCGGACTTCCCTGCCGAGAGTGCAGCCGTGCGCCGCTACCTCGAGGAACGGCACGGGGTACAGACGGCAGGCTGCTGCCGCCCGCATCACCCCAAACTGACACCGGAAGATCACGCAATCGTGCTATGCAACAACTGCGCCAATATCGTCGAGGAGAGTTCCAAGGCGGGTGCATTCACCTATGTCTGGGAGCTGATTGATCGGGATGCGGATTTCCCCTTCCCAGACTATGGCGGCGAGCGCATGACTGTGCAGGACTGCTGGGCGGCGGTGGAGCGGCGCGGGATGCAGGAGGCGATTCGCTCCCTCCTGCGCAAGATGAACGTGACCATCGTCGAACAGGAGGAGAACTTTGACAAGACCCGTTTTCACGGGCCTGCACTGCTCGCACCCTGCTTTCCCGGCAACGCGAAACTCATCCCGCGCCGCTACGAAAACGGCAATTCCCCCATGTTCACCCCCATGACGGAGGAGGAACAGCACGCCTACTTCCAGCGGCACGCACAGAAGCTGCCGACGGAGAAGGCCGTCTGCTCGTGCAAATACTGCCGTGACGGCATTGACGCGTGTGGCAAGACAGGTGTTCACATCCTCCAACTGCTCTTTCCGATAAAGGAATCGCTGATAAAATGAAGTCCGTCGTATTGGTGCAGATTTTTTGTCCTGTCAAGGAGACAAACCGGACGCATAGCTGTCCGCTATGTGGAAGATTTGTCGACACAGACAGGGCGAAAAAGATGTGCTAAGACGGCGGTGCTGAATTTGTCAGTGCTTCCTTAAGATAGGAGAATCCACATGATCGAATGTCTCACCGTCGGCGACATGATCCCGACAAACGCCTTCTTCTACATTGACGACGCGACGCAGCACGGCTTCCTCATCGACGCGGGCGCGGACGGCGACTACCTCGCCGCGCACGCGGAGACAAAGGGCTGGACGATCGAGCGCCTGCTCCTCACGCACTGCCATTTCGACCACATCGGCGGCGCGGAGGAGTTCTCCCTGCGCGCGGGCGCGCCCATCTACGCCGCCGAGGACAGCCCGCGCTACTACAGCGACCCGAACTGGAACCTCTCGCTCTGGAGCGGCGGCGCAATCCGCCTCACGGATGTCACGACGTTTGCAGACCGTGAGATCATCACGCTTGCGGCAAATCCCGAGATGTCGCTCGAGGTGCGCTATACGCCGGGACATACGACGGACTCCTGCATTTTCTACAGCGCACGTGACGGCGTGGCGTTCGTCGGCGATACCATCTTTTTCGCGAGCGTCGGGCGCACAGACTTCCCCGGCGGCGATGAGCGCACGCTCTGGGACAGCATTGTGCGCGAGGTATTCAGCCTGCCGCCCGAAACTGTCCTCTACTCGGGGCACACGGAGGAGACGACCGTCGGTGCGGAGATGGAGCGTTACCGCGCATGAACTACGCCGACTTCATGGCATCGCTCGCAAAAGGGGAGCTCCCGCACATCTTCCTGCTCGCGGGGGAGGAGAGCTACTATCGGCGGCGTGCCGAGGAGGCAATCCTGCGCCGCCTCCTGCCCGCTGCGGAGGATCGCGCGGACGCGCTCATCCGCTACGAGGAGATGCCGCCCGTCGACGTGCTGATGGAGTCGCTCGAGACCGCGCCCTTCTTCACGGAGCGGATTGTCGTCCTCGTGCGCGACGCCGCCATCTTTCGCGCGGGGAAAAAGGCAGCCGAGGAGGATGCGGATGCCCCCGCGCCCAAGGACACGGGCGCAGAGCGACTGCTCCCCCTCCTCGCCGATCTGCCGCCGACGACGTACGTCATCTTCGCACTCGCGGCAAAGCCCGACAAGCGGCGCAAGCTCTATCAGACGGTCGAAAAATACGGGCGTGTCCTCGACTGCGAGCCCGTGCGCGCGTGGAATGTGGAGGGCTGGCTGAACGCGCGTCTGCGCGAGCTGGGACGCTCCATGCACCCCAAGGCGCGCGCATTCTTTCTGAACGTCGTCGGCATCATGCCCACGATATCCCTCGAGTTCCTCGACCGTCAGCTCGAAAAGCTCATGCTCTACACGGACAGCGCGCAGTTCTCCGAGGACGATCTGCGCGCGGCATTCTCCGAGATGCCCGAGGTGTCCGTCTTCGCTCTCATGGATGCCGTGAGCGCACGCGATGTGCGGCGCGCCTTGGGTCTCCTCGCACGATGCCGTGCGGACGGGATTCACTTCACCGTCCTGCTCGCCCTCCTCGTGCGCCACGTCCGCCAGCTCTGGCAGGCAAAGCGCCTCCTCACGCGCGGCACGCCGCCGAAGGGACTCGGCAAGCTCATGGGGCTCCATCCCTTCATCGCGGAGAAACTCGGCAATCACGCGCGGGGCTTCTCCGAGGCAACGCTCTCGGATGCCGTCCTCGCCCTCGCCGACGCCGACTATCTGCTGAAAACGGGACAGGCGGGCGACGAACTGCTCGAGGATGTCGTGATTCGGCTGTGCAGGAAATAAATAAGGGATGTTGTACGAAGCGCATCGTACAACATCCCTTATTTATTTCTTCAAATACCCCGTATAGTCTCCCACGCGCAGGATCTCCTCCGCGCGCGCGATTTCCTCTGCCGTCGGCGCAGGTGTATCACCAAGGCGGTACGGCAGGTTCAGCTCCTCGTACTTATGCCGCGCCATCGCATGATAGGGCAGCACCTCCACGCGGTCGACCGTGCCAAGCCCCGCGATAAAGTCCGACAGCCGCGCGAGGTCGTCCGCATCCGTCGTCCACCCCGGCACGAGCACATGGCGAATCCACATGCGCTTGCCGCGCTCCGCGAGGAAGCGGGCGAGCGCAAGCGCACTCTCATTCGACACGCCCACAAGCCGCCTGTGCTGCTCGGGGTCGATATGCTTCAGATCGAGCAGGAACAAATCCACGAGTGGCAGCAGTTTCTCGAACGCGCTAAAAAACGGTTCGTCATAGGTGAACGGCTCGCCCGCCGTGTCGATGACGGTGTTCACGCCCTTTGCCTTCGCGAGACGGAACAGCTCCGTCACGAATTCGAGTTGGAGCAGCGGCTCGCCGCCGCTGACCGTGATGCCGCCGACCTTCTTCCAGTAGGGACGATACCGCCACGCCTGCCGAAAGATCTCCTCTGCCGTCGCCTCATAGCCGCCCTCCCGCTCCCATGTCTCGGGGTTGTGGCAGTACTGACAGCGATAGCGGCAGCCCTGCACAAAGACGATGAAGCGGATGCCGGGGCCGTCAACCGAGCCGAAGCTCTCCGTCGAGCTGATCCGCCCTTTAGAGAGCGGCATGGAAGGTACGCGAGATCACATCCTGCTGCTGCTCACGCGTCAGGCTGATGAACTTGACCGCATAGCCCGAGACGCGGATCGTGAAGTTCGCATAGGCGGGATCCTCGGGATGCTCCATGATGTGCTCGAGCGTCTCACGCCCGAATACGTTGACGTTCAGATGGTGCGCGCCCTGATCGAAGTAGCCGTCCATCGCGCTCACGAGATTCTTCACGCGCTCGTCCTCGTTGTGTCCGAGCGCCGAGGGATTCATACTCTGCGTGTTCGAGATGCCGTCGAGCGCCCAGTGATACGGCAGCTTGGCGACCGAGTTCAGCGAGGCGAGCAGACCGCAGCACTCCGCGCCGTAGCTTGGATTTGCGCCCGGTGCGAGTGGTGTCCACGCCTTGCGACCATCCGGCATCGCGCCCGTGTATTTTCCATAGACCACATTCGATGTGATCGTGAGAATCGAGGTCGTCGGCTCGGAGTGGCGGTAGGTGTGGCGCGCCTTGATCTTCGAGAGGAAGGTCCTCAGCACCCATTTGGCGATCTCGTCCGCGCGGTCGTCGTCGTTGCCGTAGCGCGGGAAATCGCCCTCGACCTCGTAGTCCACGACGATGCGGTCGTTGTAGATCGGCTTCACCTTCGCGTACTTGATCGCGGACAGCGAGTCAACGACGTGCGAGAAGCCCGCAATGCCCGTCGCAAACGTGCGGCGCACATCCGTGTCGATGAGCGCCATCTCCGCCGCCTCATAGTAGTACTTGTCGTGCATATACTGGATGATGTTCAGCGCGTTCACGTAGACGTGCGCGAGCCAGTCCATCATGCGCTCGTACTTTACAATGACGTTGTCGTACTCGAGGTACTCCGTACGGATCGGGCGGTAGGCGGGGCCGACCTGCACGCCGCTCTTCTCGTCCATGCCGCCGTTGATCGCGTAGAGCAGACACTTCGCGAGGTTTGCGCGCGCGCCAAAGAACTGCATCTCCTTGCCCGTCTGCGTCGCGGAAACGCAGCAGCAGATCGAGTAGTCATCGCCCCACTCGGGCTTCATTACATCGTCGTTCTCGTACTGGATCGAGCTTGTGCGGATGGAGATGCGCGCCGCGTAGTCCTTGAACGTCTCCGGCAACTTCGACGAGTAGAGAACCGTGAGATTCGGCTCGGGGGAGGGTCCCATATTTTCGAGTGTGTGCAGGAAGCGGAAATCGTTCTTCGTCACCATGTGGCGGCCGTCCATGCCGATGCCCGCCATCTCCAGCGTTGCCCAGATCGGGTCGCCCGAGAACAGTTCGTTGTAGGATGTGATGCGCGCGAACTTCACCATGCGGAACTTCAGCACGATGTGATCGATCAGCTCCTGCGCCTCCTCCTCGGAGAGCGTGCCCTGCTCGAGGTCGCGCTGAATGTAGATGTCGAGGAAGGTCGAGATGCGCCCGACGCTCATCGCCGCGCCGTTCTGCGTCTTGATCGCCGCGAGATAGCCGAAATAGAGCCACTGTACCGCCTCGCGCGCATTCTTCGCAGGCTCTGAGATGTCGAAGCCGTAGATCTCCGCCATCTCCTTCATGCCCTTCAGCGCACGAATCTGCTCCGCGACCTCCTCGCGCTGCTGAATGACATCATTGCTCATGATGCCGTCGCCATAGTTCAGCAGATCGCCCTGCTTGAACGCAATGAGATTGTCAATGCCGTAGAGTGCAACGCGGCGGTAGTCGCCCACGATGCGCCCGCGTCCGTACGTATCGGGCAGCCCCGTGATGATGTGACTGCGGCGCGCCGCGCGGATCTCATCCGTATACGCGTCAAAGACCGCCTGATTGTGCGTCTTGTGGTACTTCGTAAAGATCTCGTGCAGCTTCGGGCTGACCTTGTAGCCGTAGTTCTCGAGCGCCTCCTCCGCCATGCGGATGCCGCCGTAGGGCATGAACGCCTGCTTCAGCGGCTTGTCCGTTTGGAGTCCGACCACCTTCTCGAGACGCTTCAGGGCGGGGTCGATGTAGCCGGGGCCGTATGCCGTCAGCCCCGAGACGACCTCCGTCTCCATGTCGAGCACGCCGCCCTTTGCGCGCTCCTCCTTCTGCAGCTCCTGCACGCGCGCCCACAGGCGGTTCGTCGCATCCGTCGGCGGCGCAAGGAAGCTCTCGTCGCCGTCATACGGCGTATAGTTGCGCTGAATGAAGTCGCGGACATTGACCTCCTCCTGCCAGACGCCCCCTTCAAAACCGTCCCAGCTCTTGCTCTGCAGCATAATTTGCCTCCTGTTCTATTGATAAAATCCCCATTGAAAACAAATCCCATTCGATGCCTTCATAATACTTGAATCGGGTTCACATTTCAATAGCAAAGGAAAAATAAATCCTATCAATATTTTTCATGAGAAATATAATTTATGTATATGTCACCTGTTCTTCGGCTCCGGCGTCATATACGAGAGCACAGCCGCAAGGGGGAGCGCGCCCACGGAGATGAGGAGGGCGGGCGCGAGTCCGATGTGATCGCCGAGCGCCGCCGTCGCCGCAACGCCGAGGCTGCCGAGGCCGAACGACATGCCGAGCATCATGCCCGACGCCATTGCCGCATTCTCCGGCAGCGCCTGCTGCGCCCAGATGATCGAGCTCGGCTGCGGTGCCATCAGGGAGAACCCTGCGGCAAAGAGGACAATGCCGCCCACGAGATCCGCGCTCACATGGGTAAAGTAGTAGGCACAGGGCAGGATTCCGAGCACGAGAAACGCCACAATGATTGTGCGCCCCGTAAATTTGTCCGCAAGATTGCCGCCGACAAGTCCGCCCATCATGCCGCCGATCATGAAGATCGTGAGGAAGAGCCCCGCCGCGCGCGTGTTCTCGCCATTTCCGACGAGCAGCAGTGGCAGGAATGTGCCGAATGCTCCGTGCGTCCAGCAGCGCAGCCCCATCGCGAGGTTCAGCGTGATTGTCGTCCGTGCGAGCAGAACGTGCCGCAGCTTCGGACGCGCCCCCGCCGTGTGCTCGGGCAGGGACGAGACACCGCACAGCCCCGAGCATGCAAAGAGGATGCCCATGAGGAGCGCGGGCAGGATGAGGAGCGGCAGCGCAGAGAGCGACAGCGTTTCGAGAAACGCCACGAGGACGAGCGGCACGAACGCCATGCCCGCGTTGCCGCCCGCGATAAAATAGCTCATCATGCCGTTGCCGCGCCCCGCGCGCGCCGTCCGCCCGACGAGCATGGAGGAGAGCGGATGATACGCCGCGACCGCCGTGCCCGTGACCGCAACGAGCAGGAAGAGCAGCGCCTCATGCCCCGCAAAGCCGAGGATGCAGATCGGTACGGCGGCGGCAGGTACGATGTACGGAAGCAGTGGGCTGAAGTTCCGCCGATCCATCAGATAGCCAAAGAAGGGCTGCAGCATATTGGTCGTCACGGACGCGACCATGACGAGCACACCGCACATTGTCAGCGAGAGTCCGAATTTCACCATGAGCAGCGGCAGGAGGATCGGCAGGAAATTCGCATAGAAATCCACCATCGCATGCCCCGTCGAGAGCAGCGCCGTTGCGTGCCGTATGTTTGTATTCATGACAGATATCCTCCTGTGACCAACATCCTTGCATACCGTCCGAAAATGTGATGTAATGTATTGTAACAAACGAGATGAAAAAGTAAAGGAGTATTCACGATATGAGAAAATGGGCTGTGATCTATTCGTCCACAACGGGCAATACCAAGTCAATCGCCGAGGAGATTGCAGGAGAGACGGGCGGCGACCTCTTCCGCGTGCAGGATGCGCCGACCGATCTCTCCGACTACGATGTCATCGCGCTCGGCTACTGGCTGCGGCGCGGCGGTCCTGACGATCTGATGAAAGCATATCTGCCGAGTGTCACAGGCAAGAGAGTTGTCCTCTTTCAGACGCACGGCGCAGACGTCGGCTCCGAGCATGCCGTCACCTCGTTCGCACGTGCCGCCTACCTCCTCGGCGCAAACTGCGAAATCCTCGGCACCTTCTCCGCACAGGGGAAGCTCTCGCCCGCGCTCATCGCCCGCCGCAAGAAGTCCGAGCCCGACGACACGCATAACAGCCCCGAGGCGCAGGAGCGCTGGCTGCGCGCCGCCGATCATCCGAACGAGGAGGATCGCGCCGCCGCGCGCGCCTTCGCTCACAAGATGGAGCACAAGCTCGACCTCCTCGAGAAATTCCGCCGCGCACAGGAGGAAAAGAAACACAGCCGTACTGCCATTCCTCGATAATTTTCAAGATAATGAAAGATTTATCGATATGAACACCGAAAAGAAACGTGCAATGGAAGCGGATGTCATGACGGAGATGATCGCCCTCTACTGCCGTGGACACAGGCACGCACACCGCACAGCGGAGACGGACGGTGCGCCTGCACTGTGCCCCGACTGCCGCCGTCTCCTTGACTACGCACGCGACCGCATCATCCACTGTCCGCGCATGGACGTGAAGTCCTTCTGCTCCGCGTGCCCTGTCCACTGCTACAGCCGTGATATGCGCGAACAGGTGCGCGCCGTCATGCGCTGGAGCGGACCGCGTATGCTCCTCCATCGCCCCATCATGACCCTCCACCACATCTGGATTGATCTAAGGAGTCGCGGATAAATTCAGCACCGCCATCTTGGCGCATCCTTTTCGCCCTGCCTGTGTCAACAAATCCTCCACATAGCACAGCGGCTATGCGTCCGGTTTGTTTCCTTGGCAGGACAAAAATTCTGCACCAATCTGACGGACTTCATTTTATCAGCAACTCCTTGCGTACGCCGACGTGAAAAGAAAGGTACGCCCTCATGAAAAAAATCCTCCTCCTCGCTACGGGCGGCACGATCGCCTCGCGCGAAACAGAGCACGGTCTGCGCCCCGCCCTCACTGCCGAAGATATGGGCGCAGCAATCGGTAGCAAGGACGGCGCGATTGATGTCGTCGACCTCCTCTCGCTCGACTCCACCAACATTGCGCCGTGTCACTGGCAGATGATTGCACGGAAAATTGCAGAACTTCGCACAGACTATGACGGCTTTATCATCACCCACGGCACGGACACGATGGCATACACAGCCGCCGCACTCTACTATATGCTTGAAAATATCGACCGCCCCGTTGTCCTCACAGGTTCGCAGCGCCCGCTCGGGGTCTCAGGCTCGGATGCAGAGAGCAATCTCCGTCTCGCATACGAAGCGGCGCAGCGTGGCTTCGCAGGTGTCGCCGTCGCCTTTGGCGGGCGGCTCATCCACGGCAACGCGGCGAAGAAAATGTACTCCCTCGCAGACGACGCATTCCGCAGCATCGGACGCCCCGAGATCGACCTCGCCGCACCACCTGCACCGACTGCCCCCTTTCGCCTGCGCGATGCACTCGATGAGCGCGTCGCCGTCATCCGCCTCTACCCCGGCATGAAGCCCATCACCATCGACGCACACATCGCATCGGGCTATCGCGGCATTATCCTCGAGGGCTACGGCCTCGGCAGCGTCCCCGGCGACGATGCACAGGAGAGCTTTCTCCCCACACTCGACCGCGCTCGGACACGCGCCTGCACCATCGTCCTCACAACGCAGTGCATCTATGACGGCGCGGACATCTCACACTACGAGGTCGGCGTCCGTGCGGCCGAGCTCGGTGTCCTCACGGGCGGCACGCTGCCCATCGAGGCACTCTATGCCCGCCTCATGCAGAGACTCGCCGAGACCCCCGAGGGGGAGATGGTAAAAAAGCTTCTTTAGAGAATCGCTGATGTTGAGGTGAAATCATATGCAGCCCATTGCCCACATTACCCAAGAGATCATTGATTTACTGGGACTCCCGTGCCAAGGCAACACACCGATCTATTTGGGGCAAACGAACAGAGCACATATGCAGTCAAGTCACCCACAAGACTATCAGAAGTATCAAGAGTACATAGGTCTAAGGAATCGCTGATAAAATGAAGTCCGTCAGATTGGCGCAGATTTTTTCGTCCGAACTAGGAGGCAAACCGGACGCATAGCAAAAGCTATGTGGAGGATTTGCCGACGAAGTGCGGGCAAAAAAGATGCGTTAAGATGGCGGTGCTGAATTTATCAGTGCTTCCCTAATCCTCACTGAGCCCGAGTACGTTGGTGTAAACCCGAGCGATCAATCGCTTGAATATGTTCGCGCGTTTCAGATTGATGAACACGAATATGTAAAGGTCGCTGTTCGGGTATCTCTCTCGGGAACGTACTATGCACGGACACTCTATGTCTTGAATCCCACTCGGGTTCATAACTTTATCCAAAGAGGCACATTAAAATGTTTGACAGTATAAGCAAAAACCTTTATACTGTAACCAAGAAATGAGAATCAGAGGACGGAACGGGCAGCCGTCGCCAGATGGTCGAGTGACCTGAATAGGAGATGCAGGAATGTCACCCTGCCTATTCTCAGAACGGAAATGGGGCTACATCGCTGTAGCCCTATTTTTATTCTCTTTCTCAATAAGGAGGCATCATGCAACTACAAGAAATCGGCGTTGTTCATAACGCCTACAAAAGCCTCACGGACATCCCGCGTCAGGGACGCATGAGCGCGGAGATCTCCGAGATCGAGATCCACCCGGAGTTCGCGGACGGGCTCCTAAAGATCGAGCAGAACGCACACCTCATTGTCCTCTACTGGGCACATCTGGCGAAACGCGACATCCTAAAGACCATCCCGCCCGCCGCGAAGGAGCTGCACGGCGTCTTTGCCAGCCGCTCGCCCGGTCGGCCGAACCCGCTCTCCCTCTGCATCGTCGAGCTGCTCGAACGCCGTGACAACATCCTCCGCGTGAAGGGACTCGACGCACTCGACGGCAGCAGTGTGATCGACATCAAGCCATATACGCAGATGGATGCGATTACTGAGATGTCGTAATTTCCGCTGAAAATTTTTCTCACAGACCTATTGATTTTCGTTCTCACGTGTGTTATATTCTATACAGGCTTTCGTTAGGGAACGTCCTCGGATGTTTCCAAAGCTCTCCTAAAATATAATACACAGCAAAGATAGTCCACAGTGGAGTGTGGGCTATTTTTGTGCGTGCTTTCCTGTCTCTCCCCATCTAACAAAGAATAATTTTTCTTTTGTAGATACTATCCAGCTATTGACATCTGTGTTATAATAAATCAAAAGGTCAATATAACAGCAAAAAGTTCAGACAGACATGTATTTCCCCCGCTCCCCGATGAGCGGGGCAATCAAAGGAGATGAGTCCATGGCAAAGGAACATATTCAAAAGGATGTCGTCATCATCGGCGCGGGCATGGCGGGGCTGACCGCCGCCCTCTACGCGGGGCGCATGAATCTGCGCACACTTGTACTCGAGAACTCGCTCGTCGGCGGGCAGATCGCGACGGCGGCGGATATTGAGAACTATCCGGGCTTCGAGCGCGTAAGCGGGATGGAGCTGATCGGCACGCTTGAGAAGCAGGCGACGAATTTCGGCGCGGAGATCGACGAGTTCGACCGCATCGAGCGCGTTGACCTGGGGAGCACGCCGAAGATCGTGGAGACGGAGACGTACATCTACGAGACGCCCGTTATCATCATTGCGTCGGGCATGAACCGCCGGAAGCTCCCGCTCCCGCAGGAACCGCACTACTTCAATCGCGGTGTCCACTACTGCGAGCTGTGCGACGGGCACACGTATCAGGACAAGGTGATCTCGGTGATGGGCGGCGGCAATGCGGCGGTCGATGCGGCAAACTTCCTCACAAAGTACGCAAAGCATCTCTACCTGATTCACCGCTCGCAGCTGCGTGCGGACAAGTCCTCGCAGGATGCGCTCTATGCGAATCCAAAGGTCACGGTCATGCTTGAGACGGAGATCACGCACCTGAACGGTGAGGATCGGCTGACCTCGGTCGAGCTGCTGCACAAGGATACGGGACTGGCGGAGACGCTGCCCGTAGACAGCATCTTCGTCAACATCGGCGTGCTGCCGAATACGGATCTCTTCGTCGGACAGCTTGCATTGACGGAGGCGGGCTATATCGCGGCAGACGAGAACTGTCGCACGGAGATCCCCGGCGTATTCGTCGCGGGCGACATTCGCGTGAAGGAGATTCACCAGCTCACGACCGCCGCCGCCGACGGCACAACCGCCGCACTCCATGCGGAGAAGTATCTCGCATCGTTAAAGAAGTAAAAAGGGGCGCCCCTATCGGCTCGCAAGCTCGCCACTTCCCCCGCTCTGGCGGGGGAAGCTAATATGCCGTAATCAAAAGCCTCCCCCGTGCGGCACGGGGGAGGGGAACCGCGAAGCGGTGGAAGGGGCGCTTTGAGCGCTAGACAACACACAGCAGCAACGATTCATTTTACACACACGATAAGGAGGCTATTCCCATGATTCAGGTTTTTTCGTTCGACGCGTGCCCGTGGTGCACAAAGGCAAAGAAGTATCTCGACAAGAAGGGCGTCGCGTACACGGTGCGCGACATTGAGAAGGAGCCTGCCGCATATGATGATCTCGTGAGGCTCACGGGCGAGGGCGCATGTCCCGTCATCCTCGCGGATAGCGGCGAATACGTGCGCGGCTTCGATCAGCCCGCCATCGACCGCCTCATCGGCGCGTGAGGAGGGACGGCTATGGTAAAGGTCTACTCCATCACGGTCTGCCCGTGGTGCACCAAGGTGAAGAAGTACCTCAAGTATCGCGGCATCCCCTACGAGGAGTTCAACATCGAGCAGGATGAGGCAGCGCGCGAGGAGTGCCGCCGCCTCTCGGGCGACACGATCGTCCCCGTCACAACGGCGGACGGCAAAGACTTCGCCCTCAGCTACGACCGCGAGAAGCTGGACAAGATTCTCGGGATTACGGCATAAAAAAACATCGAAACGGACGCAGACGCTCGCGTCCGTTTTTTTATGTTTCACCTTGCCAAAATTTTTGAATTGGATTAAAATAGCAGTGCAGGGACGTTTCATTTGAATGGGCACAGCGAATCATTGTGCCCCAATGCAAGGAGGTTTTGATATGACCGGATTACCGCTTATCCTCGCCTTTTGGGTCGCGATTGTCATTATGATTGTCATGATCTCAAAGCTGCGCATTCATCCGTTCATCTCGATCATGTTGGTCTCGCTCGCACTCGGACTCGTCGCGGGCATCCCCCTCGTGGATCACAGGCTCGCGGACGGCACTGTGCAGCACGGTCTTGCAACTGTTGTCGGGCAGGGGTTCTCGGGGACATTTACAAGCATCGGTATCGTTATCATCCTCGGTGCGATGATCGGCACGGTGCTCGAAAAGACAGGCGGCGCGCTGAAGCTCGCGGACATGATGATCCGCCTCGTCGGCAAGGACAATCCCATCATCGCCGTCCAGCTCATGGGCTGGGTGGTCTCGATCCCCGTCTTCTGCGACTCGGGCTTCGTCATTCTCGATCCCATTCGCAAGGCACTCGTGCGCCGCACTGCCGTCTCTGCCGTCTCCATGTCCTTTGCCCTGAGCTCCGGTCTCTTCATCTCGCACGTCTTCATCCCGCCGACACCGGGACCAATCGCGGCGGCGAGCACGCTCGGCATCGGCGACTACCTGCTGCAGGTCATCGGGCTGGGTCTGCTCTGCTCCATTTTCCCGTTGATTGCAGGCTATTTCTTCGCGCGTTGGATCGGTACGCGCGTGCAGTCGAAGGATGAGGTAAATCCCGAGGAGGTCGCAAAGGTCTACAAGGATCTCATTGCCTCCTATGGCAAGCTGCCCTCGGCGTTCAGCACGCTCGCGCCGATCATGATACCAATCTCGCTGATGGCGCTGTCCTCCGTCGTCGCAATGCTGGGACTCACGGGATTTGTTCCCGAGCTCATGCGCTTCCTCGGCACGCCAATCATCGCGCTTGCGGTCGGCATGGCGCTCGCGACGCTGCAGCTCTTCTCCGTCGGACGTGCGCACGACTTCTATGAAGTCTGCAACTCGAGTCTCATGACGGTCGGGCCAATCCTCTTCATCACGGCGGCGGGCGGCGTGCTCGGCAAGGTGATTGCAGTCTCGGATATGGTGCGCTACATCTCGGCGCACGCGGACGTGTTCGGCGGCATGGGCATCTTCTTCCCCTTCCTGCTCGCAGCGGTGCTCAAGACGGCGCAGGGCTCGTCCACAGTCGCGATGATTACGACGGCGGGCATCATCGCGCCGCTCCTCACCGTGCTCGGCTTCAATACGCCGATTCAGGCGACGCTCGTCTGCATGGCAATCGGCGCGGGCGCAATGACCGTCTCGCACGCAAACGACTCGTATTTCTGGGTCGTCTCGGAGTTCAGCGGGCTGACCCCGGATCAGGGCTACCGCGTCCAGACGATGGGCACGCTCGTGCTCGGCATTGCGGCGATTGTGGAGATCGCTCTGCTGAGTTTCGTACTGCGCTGAACATTTACGGAAGCAAAAGGAGCATTGCCTCGGGCAATGCTCCTTTATTATGCAGATTTTCTGTCTCTGTGCTTTTAGGAAGCACTGATAAATTCAGCACCGTCATCTTAGCGCATCTTTTTTGCCCGCACTTCGTCGGCAAATCCTCCACATAGCCTCTGCTATGCGTCCGGTTTGCCTCCTAGTTCGGACGAAAAAATCTACGCCAATCTGACGGACTTCATTTTATCAGTGATTCCTTTATTTCATCAGCCCACCGTCATATTTCAGCGTAGCGAAGTAATCGTCGAGTGTCTGGGCGCGGCGGATGAGCTCGATCGTGCCGTCCGTGCGGCGCAGGAGTTCGGCGCAGTGGAGTTTGCCGTTGTAGTTGAAGCCCATTGCGCTGCCGTGCGCGCCCGTGTCGTGGATGATGACGATGTCGCCGATGGCGATCTCGGGCAGGGCGCGGTCAATGGCGAATTTGTCGTTGTTCTCGCAGAGCGAGCCCGTGACATCATAGACGTGGTCGGCGGGTGCGTCTTCCTTGCCGAGGACGGTGATGTGATGGTAAGCACCGTAAAGTGCGGGGCGCATCAAATTCGCCATGCAGGAGTCGAGCCCGATGTAATGTTTGTAGGTGTCCTTCCTGTGAAGGACGGTGGAGACGAGCCAGCCCGCATCCCCCGTGATGGCGCGCCCGCTCTCGGTGCGGATGCCGACATCGCTTAGCCCCACAGGTGCGAGGATATGATTGTAGAGACGCTGCACACCCGCACCGATTGCCGTGTAGTTGACGGGCTTTTCCTCGGGGCGGTACGGGATGCCGAACCCGCCGCCGAGGTTGATGAACTCGACATGAATGCCGAGGCGTGCCTTGAGCTCCGCCGCCAGCTCGAACATGATGCGCGCGGTGAGCAGGAATGCCTCCGTGCGCAGCTCGGCGGAGATGACCATCGTATGCAGCCCGAACCGTTTCACGCCCATCTCGTGCGCACGCTGATACGCCTCGAAGAGCTGCGGGCGCGTCAGCCCGTATTTCGCCTCCATCGGCTTTCCGATAATATCGTTGCCCTCGATAAGGTCGCCGGGGTTGTAGCGGAACGAGAGCACCTCGGGCAGCCCCGCATGCTCCGCCATATAGTCGAGGTGCGTGATGTCGTCGAGGTTGATGACGGCGCCGAGTGCGATTGCCTTTTGAAACTCGTCGTAGGGCGTGTCGTTTGAGGTGAGCATGATCTCCTCACCTGTGACCCCCGCCGCCTCGGAGATCAGAAGCTCGGCGATGCTGCTGCAGTCCGTGCCCGCGCCCTCCTCGTGGAGGAGCTGTACGATGCGCGGGTTCGGCAGTGCCTTCACGGCAAAGTGCTCGCGGAAGCTCGGCGCCCATGCAAAGGCGTCGCGCAGGCGGCGGAAGTTCGCGCGGATCGTCGCCTCGTCGTAGATGTGGAACGGGGTTGGGTAACGCTCGATCAGGCGCAGGGTCTCGTCCTGCGTGAGCGGAAATGTCTTTTCGTTCATATTGTCCTCCCTCTATATGAGCTTCCCCCTCGCAATTGGAGGAAGAAGCGCCCCTTCCACCACGCTTCGCGTGGTCCCCCTCCCCCGTGTCGCACGGGGGAGGCTATCAGGTCTAGAAGTCTCGTTATTATAGCAACGAAAAAAGTCCTCTGTCAATCCGCCGATGGAGTATGAGCCCCGAAGCGTTCGCGAGGGACATCACACGAAACATATCAAATTGTATACCTTGACGAAAATCCGTCTCTCCCCTATAATGGGGGCTATCTTTTTTTATCATCATTTATTCATAGATTGGGAACTGACGAAGGGGGTATTTTCATGATATTTGGCAGAAAGGCTCTGCATCTGGCTGCCGCGCTCGTCGGCACGGCTCTGCTCGGCACGACGCTCGCGGGCTGCGGCGGGGATGCCGGCAGCTCGAACGAGATCCGCATCGGTGCGAACTTCGAGATGACAGGCAATACGGCGAACTACGGTACCTCGACGCTCGAGGGTCTGAAGCTCGCAATCAAGGAAGCAAATGACGCAGGCGGCATCAATGGCAAGAAGATCGTCCTCGTCGAGGCGGACAACAAGTCCGAGGCAGCGGAGTCGGTCAACGCGGCGACGAAGCTGATCTCCGACGACCACGTCCGCGCGATCGTCGGCCCTGCGACGACGGGCAACGTCATTGCAGAGTCGCAGGTCGCCTCGGACAACAAGGTGCCCGTCATTGCGCCGGACGCAACGGCGGTCGACGTGACGGTCGAGAACGGCAAGGTAAAGCCGTGGATCTTCCGCAGCTGCTTCATCGACCCGCAGCAGGGCGATGTCATGGCGAAGTTCGCGCTCGACACGCTGAAGGCAAAGACGGCAGTCATCTACATCGACAATTCGACGGACTACTCCAAGAGCCTCGCACAGGTCTTTGAAAAGGTCTTTACGGCGGGCGGCGGTCAGGTTCTCATGACCGAGGGCTTCCTCGCAAAGGATCAAGACTTCAAGGCGACGCTGACGCGCCTCCGTGCGGCGAATGCGGATGTCATCTTCATCCCCGCCTACTATGAGGAAGTCGGCAAGATCGTCAAGCAGGCGCGTGAGATCGGCATCACCGCGCCCATCATCGGCACGGACGGCTGGGACGATCCGAAGGTCGCCGAGCTCGCAGGCACGGCGGCGCTGAACAACACGTATTTCAGCACGCACTACTCGGATAAGGACGAGTCCGTACGCCCCTTCATCGACGCGTTCCAGAAGGAATATGGCCATGCGCCGAACGTCTTCGCCGCACTCGGCTATGACGCGGGCAAGCTCCTCGTCGACGCGCTGAAGCGCGCGGGCTCGGATGATCCCGAGGCGCTGCGCAAGGCGATCGAGGAGACGAAGGATCTCGTCGTCGGCACGGGCACGATCACGATGGACACGCAGCACAACCCGATCAAGCAGGCGGTCATTCTCGAGAACAAGGACGGCGACCGCGTTGTCGTCGCAAAGATTATGCCGAGTATGTAGTAATTCATACAAAGGTATTCACGGAGGGCTGCTCTCGGAGCGCCCCTATCGGCTCGCAGGCTCGCCACTTCCCCCGTTTCGACGGGGGAAGCTGATATGCCGTGATCCCAAGCCTCCCCCGTACGATACGGGGGAGGGGGACCGCGCAAGCGGTGGAAGGGGCGCTTGAAGCCACATATCCGACATAATGGCAGGGCTATTGCACGAAGTTAAAAACCTTTGTGCAACAGCCCTTTTTCATCATCACGGAGGGAATTCTATGGAGTTTACGCATCAGCTGCTCCAACAGCTCATCAACGGGCTTTCGCTCGGCAGCATCTACGCGCTGATTGCGCTGGGCTATACGATGATCTACGGCATCATCAAGCTCATCAACTTCGCGCACGGCGATATCTACATGGTCGGCGCATATCTCGGCTTCTACGCCATCACGCTCGGCATCCCCGTCGTGCCCGCAATCCTCATCTCGATGGCGGTCACATCGCTGCTCGGCGTCATCGTCGAGCGGTTCGCCTACCGTCCGCTGCGCCACGCGCCGCGCATCTCCGTGCTCATCACGGCAATCGGCGTGTCCTTCCTGCTCGAATACACAATGATGGCAATCGTCTCGCCCACGCCGCGCACCTTCCCCGCGGCGATCAGCGACGTGTCCTTCGACGTGGCAGGTCTCATCATCAGCGGGCAGCAGCTCCTCATCATGGGCGTGACGTTCGTCCTGATGCTGATTCTCACCTATATTGTGCGCAGCACGAAAATCGGCAAGGCGATGCGTGCCGCGTCGTATGACACAGAGGCGGCGCAGCTCATGGGTATCAACGCAAACCGCATCATCTCGATCACGTTCGCCATCGGCTCGGCACTCGCGGCGGTCGCGGGCGTGCTCATCGGCATCTACTACAACTCCATCGACCCGCTCATGGGACTCATGCCCGGCATCAAGGCATTCGTCGCAGCGGTCTTCGGCGGCATCGGCATCCTGCCCGGCGCGGTCGTCGGCGGGCTCGTCCTCGGCGTGGTCGAGGCGCTCATCTCGGGATTCGGCTTCTCCATGTTCCGCGACGCGGCGGCATTTGCCATCCTGATTCTCGTTCTGCTCTTCAAACCCGCAGGCATCTTCGGGAAAAATGTCAAGGAAAAGGTCTAAGGGGGTGAACTAATGAACATATTGCAAAAAAATGATCTCAAAATGCTCGTCCTCGCCCTCGTCATCTATGGCATCATCATGGGGCTGACGAGCGCGGGCATGCTGAATGCGTTCTGGCAGCTCAACCTCATCTTTGCGGGACTGAACATCATCCTCGCAGCGAGCCTCAACCTCATCAACGGATATACCGGTCAATTTTCGTTGGGTCATGCCGGCTTTATGGCGATCGGCGCGTACGTCGGCGTCGTCCTCACGACGAACTTTGAGATGGCATTCCCCCTCGCCATCCTCGTCGGCGGCGTTGCGGCGGGTCTTCTCGGCGCACTCATCGGACTGCCGACCCTGCGTCTGCGCGGCGACTATCTCGCGATTGCAACGCTCGGCCTCGGTGAGATCGTCCGCATCGTCATCATCAACGTGCCCTATGTCGGCGGCGCGGCGGGCTTCAAGGGCATCGCCCATCACACGAATTTCACGTGGGTTTTCTTCATCATGCTCGCGACCCTCTTCATCATCAAGAATTTCGTGAACTCGCGCCACGGCCGCGCCTGTCTCGCCATCCGCGAGAACGAAATTGCGGCGGAGTCGATGGGCGTCCACACGACGAAGTACAAGGTGCTCGCCTTTACCATCGGCGCGTTCTTCGCGGGCGTCGCGGGTGCACTGTTCGGGCACAATATGTATATCCTCAGCCCCGCGTCGTTCACCTTCATGCAGTCGTTCAACATCCTAATCATGGTCGTCATGGGCGGCCTCGGCTCGATGACCGGCTCGATTGCGGGCGCACTTGTCGTCACCTTCCTCTCGGCGGCGCTCGCGAGCTTCCCGAACGCGCGCATGATCATCTACGCGCTCGCGCTCATTCTGCTCATGTTCTACCGTCCGCAGGGACTCTTCGGCTACGTCGAGGTCACGGCGATGCAGCCGCTGCGCCGCTTCTTTAAGAAGGGAGGCGAGGCATAATGGCAAAGGATCTCCTGACCGCTTCGGATGTCTCCATGGTATTCGGCGGACTCAAAGCCATCGTGGACTTTAACGTACACATCAGGCACGGCGAACTGCTCGGCCTCATCGGGCCGAACGGCGCGGGCAAGACGACGGCGTTCAACCTCTTTACGGGCGTCTATCAGCCGACGACGGGCGAAATCACATTCAAGGGCAAGAGCATCGTCGGACTCGCCCCCTACCAGATTACGGAGCGCGGCATTGCGCGCACGTTCCAGAACATCCGCCTCTTCGGCGAGCTGAGTGTGCTCGACAACGTAAAGATCGCCTACCACTGCCACATGAACTACGGACTGCTGGAATCCTTCCTGCGCGTTGGGCGCTACTGGGAGGAGGAGCGAAAACTCGAGGAGGAGGCACACCGTCTGCTCGAGATCTTCCACCTCGGAAACCTCGCGCACGAAAAGGCAAAGAACCTCCCCTACGGCGCACAGCGGCGGCTTGAGATTGCGCGTGCGCTCGCGGCACAGCCGAGCCTCCTGCTCCTCGACGAGCCGGCAGCGGGCATGAACCCGCAGGAGACACTCGAACTCATGGAGATGATCCGCTGGGTGAAGAAGGACTTCGGTATCACGATCCTCCTCATCGAGCACGATATGTCGCTCGTCATGGGCATCTGCGAGCGCATCTACGTGCTTGAGTACGGCGCGATCATCGCAAACGGCACACCCGAGGAGATTCGCTCGAATCCCGAGGTCATCCGTGCATATCTGGGGGCGGAGGAGTAACATGGCAAACGAAACAACGGCAAAAACAGCCCCCATGCTCCGCATCGCGGATCTGGAGGTCTACTACGGCGCGATCCACGCGCTGAAGGGGCTGTCGCTTGAGGTTCATGCGGGCGAGATTGTCACCCTCATCGGCGCAAACGGCGCGGGCAAGTCCACGACGCTGCGCACGATCTCGGGGCTGATTGCCCCGAAGAGCGGCACGGTCGAATTCGAGGGCAGGAATATCGCGGGCACGGGCGCGCATGAGATTGTGCGCGCGGGTATCTCGCAGGTACCCGAGGGGCGGCGCATCTTCGCCGAGATGACCGTGCTCGAGAACCTCGAACTCGGTGCGTTCATCCGCACGGACAAGGACGGCATCGCCGCCGATATGGAGATGGTCTTCACGCGCTTCCCGCGTCTCAAGGAACGCATCACGCAGCAGGCGGGCACGCTCTCGGGCGGCGAGCAGCAGATGCTCGCAATGGGGCGCGCACTCATGAGCCGCCCGCGTCTCCTGCTCCTCGACGAGCCGTCGATGGGACTTGCGCCGCTCCTCATCAAGGAGATTTTCTCCATCATCGTCGACATCAACAAGGCTGGCACGACCATCCTGCTCGTCGAGCAGAACGCGAACATGGCGCTCTCGATTGCAGACCGCGCCTATGTCCTCGAGACGGGACGCATCACGCTCTCTGGCGCGGCAAAGGAGCTTGCGGCGAGTGAGGATGTGCGGAAAGCATATTTGGGCGGGTAAAATCGCCCGGATTGGACATCTTTTCCGCCCGATCCGAACGATTTTACATTTTCCGAAAAGGATATTTCATCCATTAAGGCGAATATTAAAAATATATCGCACGTATCCATTGGCAAGGAGGAAGCATTTATGTTTGTTGCCAACTGTATGACCAAGAACCCCGTCACCATCGGCCCCGATGCAGGGATGGACGAAGCATCGAAGCTCATGGACAAGGGGCATTTCCGCCGTCTGCCCGTCGTCGAGCACGGCAAGCTCGTCGGCTTTTTCACGAATCGCGATCTCCTGCGCGCCTCGCCCTCGTCGGCGACCACACTCGACCGCTTCGAGGTGCGCACCCTGCTCTCAAAGATCAAGGTCGCCGATGTCATGCAGAAGAACGTCATCACCGTCACCGATACGATGACGATTGAGGAGGCCGCGCTCGTCATGGAGCGCGAGAAGATCGGCGGTGTCCCCGTCCTCTCCGAGGTTGGCAAGCTCGTCGGCATCATCTCCTCCACGGACATCTTCCGCGCCTTTATCGCCGTCATGGGTCTCGACAGCGGCAAGACGCGCCTCACGATCGACGTTGCCGACCGCAAGGGCGTCCTGCGCGACATCTCAACCGTCCTCGCCGATCTCGACATCAGCATCGACAGCATGGTCACGCTCCCGCAGCCGAGCGGCACCTATCAGATCATCATCCGCGCCGACATCGACGACGTGGATACGGTCAAGGAGCGCCTCTGGGCAAAGGGATTCAAAGTCAGCCACGTCATCCAGATTGGCTGAACACACCTTCCTTCATCCATACAAAAACTCTGCCGCAGCCAAAGCGGCAGAGTTTTTGTATGCGTTTTTCACTCCCCAACGAGTCTCCCATCCGTCCCGATGAGAATGACGAGTGCGGGCGGAAAGTCCGCAAGCAGGGCACGTCCCGCCTCCGGACCGAGCACAAAGACCGCCGTCGACAGCATATCCGAGAGAAGCCCCATATGCCCCTGCCATGCGGGCAAATCCTCTGCGCTTAGCGGCAGTGTCACCACCACCGAAGCAAGCCCTGTGTCCGCAGGATAGCCTGTGCGCGGGTCGATCAGGTGATGATACCGCCGCCCCTCATAGAGAAAGAACCGCTCATCATCCCCCGATGCCGAGAGGACTTCATTGGAAAGCGGAAGAACGGCGAGCGCATCCCCCGCTCTCTCGCCGCGCGGATTTCGGATCCCGATCTGCCACGGCTCTCCCGCCTCATTCACCCCCATGCCGAGAATAGAACTCGTACCGAGATCGGCGAGCGCGTTTTTGATGTCTGCCTTTTGCCATGTGCTGCGGATGCCGTCGAGTGCCAGCCCCTTGATGAGCGCGCCGCGATCGATCTTCATACCCGCCTTCGTCAGCCGTGCTTCATACCGTGTTTGACCGCCCTCCTCGACGCTGCGCAGTTCGAACGATGTATAGCCGACCTGCGTGCGCGCTGCTGCAATCTCCTCGGCGCTCGGAGGAATCTTCTCCATACGCGCCTGCTCCCACAGTTCCGTGAGCGCCCCCGATGTCACATCGAATGCACCGTCTGAGCGCCGTGCGACCTCCTGCGCGAGGGTCAGCGTCTCATAGAGTGCGGGCGATATCTCCCGCCATTCGCCCGTCCCCGCCGCAGCCTCAAGGTCGGCAATCGCCGCCCCGTCCGCATCGTGCTCCGTCTGCGTGAGCACCGCCAGCCCGTCGCGCAGCGCCGCCTGCGACGTAATCTCGTCCGCGCGCACCGTGAGCCGCGCCACCGTCCCCATGACGAGCTTCGTCTCCTCCGCCGTCACCGCTCCCCCTCCCCCGCATCCGCCGAGGAGCAATGCTGCGCAAAGACACGCGAGAGCAGGAATTTTAGCAAATGTGAAGAATCTACCTATCATATGTATTCCTTTCAAATAGAGGAAACATCTCTGTATCTTTACGAGGGAAACGAAGCCGTACGATGCTCCAAAGCAAACCCTAGTGAAGCAAGCGGAGAAAAGCGTTCGACTCGCCCCCTGCGGATTTCTTTCGTTCAAGCGAAGCGCGTTTAAGAAGTCCGCAGGTATTTAGGCGAACGAGAACGCGACCGCTTGCGTAACGAGGCGTTTGCGTGGAGTACGTACGGCGTACATGCACGCGCAATCCCCCGACCGCTTACGCAACTAAGCGTTCGCGCAGGGCTTGCACCACTTAGAAAAATCATCTCACACGAGGTATTCCATGTCACCCAGACTCTATGAAATCGCCCGCTTCGTCCTCGTCGGCGGCGCGTGCTTCCTCCTCGACTACGGCCTGCTCTACATCCTCACCGAGTACGGCGGCCTCCACTACCTCCTCTCGGCAGGCATCTCCTTCACCATCTCCGTCCTCGTCAACTACTGGCTCTGCCTCGTCTGCGTCTTTCGTGGGGCAAACGCGCAGACACGCCGCGCGAAGATGCTCTTCTTTGGCTCGAGCATCGCAGGACTCGGACTCAACCAGCTGCTCATGTGGGTACTCGTTGACTTCATCCATATCTACTACATGATCGCAAAGCTCATCGCCGCCGGCATCGTCATGGTGTGGAACTACGTTCTCAAGCGCCGTGCAGTGCTCGGCAACTGATTCCATTCTAGCAACTCTCTGCCGACTCTGCAAGCACCGAAGGAACGGATGAAGTTGTCACATTTCCACGCACGAATACTTCAAAATCGTCGGCTCCCCCACTTTTTTCGACAACTGCCCACAGATCTCCCCTGCGCGTATGCGTCGGCTGCCGCCGAAACAGTGCATTTTCCGACGCATAACACGGGAGAATGTGGGCAGTTTCTCATTTCATTTACCTATAATTGCAATTTAATGAGTGTAAATAGAGGATATTGTCTATTATAATAGAATATATTCAATGAATTCACTCTTATAAATTTGCTTCAATAGATAAAATAGTCTTGCTATTTTCGCGATTTTGAGTTACACTAAAAAAAAAGGATGGACGGCTCATTGACAGCAGATATATGAGCGTTGCAATTTCATCTGCGCAAAGGAGTGAATATCATGTTTCTGGAGGAGCGCCAAGAGCTCATCGTCCGCATGGTGGAGCGTGACGGCAAGGTAAAGGTCAAAGAGCTCAGCGCCAAATTCAAGGTTACCGAAGACTGCATCCGCAAGGATCTGGGCTCACTCGAACGGCAGGGACGTCTGAAGCGCACCTATGGCGGCGCCGTGAAACTGACGCAGAGTGTGCACATGATCGAGGTCAGCCGTCACCGTCACATGGATATCGAGGCGAAGCGCCGCATCGCGCAGGCTGCCGTATCCCTCATTCAGGAGAAGGATATGGTCTTCCTCGATGTCTCCACGAGCAATCTCGCGATTGCAGAGCTCCTGATGAAGAGCGACCGCGATCTGACGGTTGTGACGAACATGGTCGACGTGCTCGGCGTGCTCGCGCGCAACCCGCGCATCGAGCTGATCTTTGCCGGCGGGCAGATCAATCGCGGACGCGATGGATTCTGGGGCGGCATGACGCAGGATTTCATCGGCAGACTCAAGCCCGACATCGCCTTTGTGGGCGCGGTCGGCGTGGATGTCAAGGGGAACAGCGTGTCCACCTACGACATCGACGACGGGCTGAACAAGGCGCGCATCATCGCGCGCAGCAAGCGTGCCTATGTGGTTGCAGAGGCGCGCAAGCTCTCGACGGACGGCAACTATGACTATGCGCCGCTCAATGCGCTCGCAGGGCTTGTGACGGATACGGAGCCGCCCTCGGACATTCGCGCGGCAGCGGCGGAGCTCGGTGTGGATATCGTTCTGCCGTAAGGATTGTAGTTTGTAGTATCGTAACAAAAGCCGGGACGGTCTTGCCGTCTCGGTTTTTTTGTGGGAAAATACGGGGAAAGGAGGAGTTTGATGGACGATTTGCTTGCGTCCTGCACGCTCTGCCCGCGCCGCTGCGGGGTGAATCGGAATGCAGGTGCGCGCGGCTTCTGCGGCGCGTGCAGCGCTGTGCGCGTTGCACGTACGATGCTGCACCGTTGGGAGGAGCCGTGTCTCGTGGGCGTGCATGGCGCGGGCGCGGTGTTCTTCGCGCACTGCACACTGCGTTGCGTCTACTGCCAGAATCACGCAATCAGTCACGAAGGGCGCGGCAGAGAGATGGATACGGAGGCGCTTGCCGCCGCCTTTCTCGCGCTCGCGGCAGAGGGTGCGGCGACGCTCGACCTCGTGACACCGACGCATTATACGCCTCAGATTCTCTCTGCGCTCACGCTCGCACGGGCACGTGGGCTGACGCTTCCCGTCGTCTGGAATACGAGCGGCTATGAGACGGCGGAGAACATCGCGCGCCTTGCGGGTGCGGTGGACATCTATCTCCCCGATCTGAAATACGCGAGCGAGGAGAGCGGGCAGCTCTATTCGTGTGCGCCCGATTATGCAGCAGTGGCATGGGATGCCCTTGCGGCAATGGTCGCACAGGTCGGCAGTGTGCAGTTTGCTCCCGACGGACAGCTTCTCAGCGGTGTGCTTGTGCGCCATCTCGTACTGCCGGGACACCGCCACGAGAGCATTGCACTCGTCGAGCGCCTGTGGGCGGAGTTCGGCGATGCAATTCAGCTGAGTCTCATGCGGCAGTATACGCCGCTCTACCGCGCGCACGAGTTCCCGCCGCTTCATCGCCGCCTCACGACGTTCGAGTATGAGTCCGTGGTGGATGTGGCGCGCGAGATCGGCATGACGCGCGTCTATGTGCAGGGCGCGGAGGCGGTGGGGTCGCAGTATGTGCCGGATTTTGCGTGATTAGATTCGATATTATAATGGAGCAGTGTGAACCCAACGCGAACGCTTAGTTACGCAAGTGATCGTGCGCTTGTACGCTTAAGGAATCGCTGATAAAATGAAGTCCGTCAGATTGGCGTAGATTTTTTCGTTCGAACAAGGAGGCAAACCGGACGCATAGCCAAAGCTATGTGGAGGATTTGCCGACGAAGTGCGGGCAAAAAAGATGCGTCAAGATGGCGGTGCTGAATTTATCAGTGCTTCCTTAAATACCGTCGGACTTCTTAAACGCGCTTCGCTTGAACGAAAGAAATCCGACGGGGCGTACCGCGAGCGGTCAACGTCAACCAATCACACTTCGCTTGCGCTTGTGTTCTTGGGACGTTTTCCCATACGACCTGTTTCCCAATCAGCTTCGTCCTGCGGACTTGCTTCTTGGACAGGTCAGCAACTTTACTCACTTGCTCCACTAGGGTTCGCTTTTGGGCATCACACTGCTCTACGCATATGCACGGCATAACGTCATTGGTTCCCTCAACCACACCAAGCATGTCATTCACCCTCTCGCCCGCACAAAGCCCTTCCACACTGCCTTCCTCATCAAATCAACAGGTATCATCGTCGCAGCGAGTAGGAAGACGAGTGCCCAGCCGCCCGCATGGATGGGGGTCGTGCTGAACATGCCGCCGATCCATGCGCCAACGGAGTGCGGGATGTAAGGCGCGTTGATGATTGCCGCCATGATGAGGACAATCCCTGCCCAGACTTTGAGGAAGTCTATGTTCTCGCCGAGATCGCGGAAGATCCCGAAGCCCGTGGAGCGCACGTTAAATCCGTTCATAAGCGCCGCAATGACGAAGAGCAGGAAGTACGCCGTATAGTGCTCCGCCTTTCCGTCGAAGGCGGCGGCAATGCGCGCGTCGGTCAGGAAGAAGAAGCTGAGGAGGACGAGCCACGCGCCCATGCAGACAATCTGCACGGTCATCGAGGGGCTGATGAGGTTCGCGTCGCGGCGGCGCGGCTTCTCGCGCATATAGCTCTCGTGCGCGGGTTCGTTGCCGAGCATGATTGCGCCGAGGCTGTCCATGACGAGGTTGATGAAGAGGAGATGCGTGACGCGCAGCGGCTCGATGATGCCGAAGAAGGGCGCGGCGGCGCTCACGACAACCGCCGCAATGTTGATGACGAGCTGGAAGCGACAGAATTTCAGGATGTTGTTGTAGATCGTGCGCCCGTAGAGGATGGCGTCCTTGATCGAGCGGAAGTTGTCGTCAAGGATGACGATGTCCCCCGCATCCCGCGCCGCCTCCGTGCCGCTGCCCATGGCAAAGCCGACATCCGCGCCGGAGCGCGGGCGAGTCGTTGACCCCATCCCCCGTCATGCCGACGACAAGGTTCATCTGCTGCGAGAGGCGTACGATGCGCGACTTGTCCGTCGGCAGCGCGCGCGCAATGACGCGCAGCTGCGGCAGGACGCGCTGCACCTCCTCGTCTCTCATCAACGCGAGATCGCTGCTCGTGAGGACGAGGTCGCCGTCAGCGCGCAGGAGCCCCGCATCGCGCGCAATCGCAACGGCGGTCTCGCGGCGGTCGCCCGTCACCATGACGACCTGCACGCCCGCCGCCTGTACCTCCGCAATCGCCTCGCGCGCCTCGGGGCGCACATCATCGCGGATTGCAGCAAGCCCGATGAGCACGACATCCGCATTGATCTCATTCTTGCGGAAGGACTGCGTCGAGTATCCAAACGCCAAGACGCGCATGGCTCGCGCGGCATAGGCGTTTATTTTTTCGTTCAGCTGCGCCGCATCGAAGCGGGCGACTGCCCCGTCCGCCGTGAGCGCGTATTTCGCCCGCGCGAGCAGCGCCTCGGGTGCGCCCTTGTAGACGACCGTACCGCGCGCGGGCAGCTGTGCCTGACTGAATTTGTTCGTCGAGTTAAACGTCTGCCGCTGTCCGACGCGGTAGCCGTCATTTGCCTGCATCGCACGGTAGGTCTCTGCCCCGAGGAAACGCATGACCGCCTGATCGGTCGGATTGCCGCCGACGACCGCACCCTGCTCGTCGTACATGGCGGCGGAGTTCATGCCGATGGCGAGTTTCAGCTTTTCATGGAGTGCCTCATGCTCCTCAATCTGCGCGAGGACGCTGCCGTCTGCGGTGAAGAATTCCACCACCTCGAGCTGTCCGCCCGTGATCGTGCCCGTCTTGTCGCTGAAGAGGATGTTCAGCGAGCCCGCCGTCTCGATACCGACCGCACGGCGCACAAGGACGCCGCGCGCGAGCATGCGGCTCGTATTCTGCATGAGCACGAGCGAGATCATGAGCGGCAGCCCCTCGGGCACGGCGCAGACGATGATGAGGATGGCGAGTGAGACCGCCTGTATCAGATCCACAAGGATCTGACTCCATCCGCCCATGACATATGCCTCGAGCCCACCCGCATGCAGGGCAAAGAACATCATGTAGAGCGCGATGATGACGAGCCCGGAGATGTAGCCGAACGCCGAGATCTGATCGGCGAGCCTCGCGAGCTTTACCTGCAGGGGGGAGTCCGGCTCACGCGCCTGCATCTCTGCCGCCATCTTCCCCATCATCGTGCCCGTGCCGACGCGGCGCACCTCCATCACGCCCTCGCCGTCAAAGACGACACTCCCGCGAAAGAGGGTCGATCTGTCGACAAAGCTGTCGCCCGTGATCTCGGCGGGAAAGCGATAGTGCGTGTCTGCGGGCAGCTTCGGGCACTCCTCCGTCTCCCCGTTCAGCGCCGTGTTGTTGACGCGCAGATCGCCCGAGATCAGCAGTCCATCCGCAGGGATCTTGTTGCCGCCCTGCAAAATCACATGGTCACCAACCACGATATCATCCACAGGCAGGACGACAAGCCCCCCGTCGCGGCAGACCTTCGCCGTATCCTTTGCCGTGCGCGCGCGCAGGGCACGGTACTCCGTATCGCTCGCAACATTCGTCCGCGCCGTCACCGTCGCCACGATGATGACGGTCACAATCGTGCCAACCGGCTCGTAGATCTCCGCGTGCCCCGCGAAGTACATCGCGATCATGAGCGCGACCATGACGAGCAGGATGCGGATCATCGGATCGCGGAACGTCTCCATGAACGCCTGCCCGAACGTCATCCACTGCGGCTCGGGGATGCGATTCGCCCCGTGCGCGCGGCGCGACGCCTCCGCCTCAGCCGATGTAAGTCCCGTGAATTTCAAGACCGCTCCCCTTCCCCAAACACAACATCATCTGCGCACAGCGCGCACAAAGTAGTAGACGAGATAGGCGCTGAGTGCGAGCGCCAGCCCCTCCCCGACCGCACCGTACATCGGCGCAATCATGACAATCATCGTCAGCACGGCAACGCGCACGGGCTCCTCCCACGCCGCATTCGTCCGCCTCTGCGCGGCATCGGCGGCGGCAGAGATGACGTTACGCCAGCGCGTCAGCCAGAGCACGATCCCCGTGACAATCATCGCCGCCGTCATGAGGATGAGCAGCGCCCAGAATATTTTCTCCGCGAGCAGCTCATGATTGTGGATGTGCATATTCAGGAAGAACGGCGCCATCGTCAGCCATGCGGGCACGGGGACAAAGAGCGGCGCGCCGTCCCCCGAAGCGGGCAGATACGCCTGCTCGCCCAGCGCGAAATCCGTTGCGCGCACGGTCGGCGCTGCAATCTGGAAGATATAGTAGGCACTGTCCTCCGACGGCAGCCGCATGGAGATGACATCCTTCTGCGGGAACTCCGCCGCAATCCGCGCATACGCCTCCTCCGACGAGATCTGTAGCGCATTCGTCTGCACGGCAAAATGCTCTGCGGCAAGCGCGTGCGCCGTGCGGTGGTAGTCGCGGATACCGATGGAATAGAGCACGATGAAAATGCCGCTGACGCACATGAGGACAGCCCACGTGCCGGCAAAGATCGAGGCGAGCTTGTGCCAGTCCGACCAGAAGAGGCGGCTGCTCCTGCGTCTGCGCACACCGAAGGCGAGGCTTTTCATCATCGGCAGGTAGAGATAGACACCCGTCACAATCGAGACGACGGAGAGGGCGCACATGACGGCGAGGAAGTCGCGCCCTCCCTCGCCCATGCCCATGCGGACGTGCAGGACGTGCATTGTGTGCATGAACGCCTGCACCGCCTCGGAGCGGTAGACGCGATCCTTGCGGTCAAAGAGCGCCCCCGTCCGCACATCGTACATGATCTGCTCGCCGCCCATGCGCATATGCGCTCGAGACGCCTTCCCTCCACGATCCTTGACGAGGAAGTAGAGCGTCCCGTCCGAGGCATCCGGCGTGACCGCGAGAATCTCTTTCGTGGGAAACGCCTCCGTGAGCGCAGCCCGCCCCTCGGGCAGCGCCGCCCAGATCTCAGAGAGTGGAAGCGCTCCGCCGCGCGCGGGCAGATTCAGCGTATTCCACGCGTTAATCTCCCCGCGAAAGAGCAGCGGCAGCCCCGTCAGCGTCAGCAGCAGCAGGAAGATGGCGCAGATGAGGCTCACCCACTGATGAATGACATATATTTTTCGCATAAAAAGTCCCCATTTCAAGAAATACGTTTCTTATCATATCATAAAATCAGGAAAAAGAGGACGGCTGCGCTCCGCGGCGCAACCGTCCCCCATTCTCTCCAATCAGCCCTCTTCGACCTCGATCAGGGCGTACTTTCCATCATTGCGGCTGTAAACCACATTGACCTCCTCCGTCTCCGCGTTGCGGAATACGAAGAAGTGGTGGTTCAGCAGATTCATCTGCATAATCGCCTCCTGCACATCCATTGGCTGCAGGGCAAAGCGTTTCGTCTTGACGACCGGGAATACATCGTCCTCCTCCGGTACGGGCTGGACGAAGGTCTCGACCGCCTCTGCCTTGAACCCGCCGTGACGGAAACGGCGCTCGAGCTTCGTCTTCTGCTTGCGAATCTGGCGCTCCAGCTTCTCGATGACGAGATCAATGGAGCTGTACATATCCTCCGAACGCTCCTCACCGCGCAGCAGCACGCCGCGCACGATGGGAGCCGTAACCTCTACCTTGTGATGCTTGCCCTCCACGGAGAGCAGCACCGAGATCTCGCCGACATTCTCGAAGTACTTCGTGATCTTGCCGACCCGCTTCTCCACATAGTCCCGCAGTGCCGGTGTAACCTCGACATTCTTTCCCCGAATCGTGAATGCAGCCATGAAACACAGCCCCTTTCTATCCACGGGAGCGCTCTTCTCACCGCTCCCCCTTATACCTATGTATTTCGACATGAAGAAAGAAAAACCTGCAAAAGAATTGTACTTTCCCTAAATTCTGATTTTTTGATTCGCCTGTTTTGTGCAAATGAAAAAGCCCGCTGTGTAAGCCGGGCTTTTCAAACCTTTGTTTTTATTCCTTTTTGACGACGTTGTCCGCCTGGGGACCGCGCGCACCTTCGACGATCTCGAACTCGACTTCCTGTCCTTCGCTGAGCGTCTTATAGCCCTCGCCCTGGATCGAGGAAAAGTGTACGAACACATCGTCGCCGTCCTCGCGGGAGATAAATCCATATCCCTTGTCCGCGCTGAACCATTTCACCTTGCCCGTCATATCGGCTCTCCTTTCACTGATAGAGAAACCCGCTTGCAAGCAGGATTTCTCCAGTCTCGCACGTATGCTTCTTCTTATTATAAGAGCCGTGTGTATTACTGTCAATGGGATAACATGAAACGGTGAGAAAAACTATTCACAGCTGCGGGAAAAATTTTTCAACGCGCGCGCGGCGCTCTCGTTCAAACTCCTCACGCCGTGCAAACATCTCCCGATAGGCGGCGATGTAGTCGCCCAGATGCTGATCGAGCAGACGGTGCGCTGCAACATAGCGATAGGCGTTCTCCGCGAGCGTCCGCCTGAGATCGGCGCGCGCAATGAGGAGGTCGAGCTTCTCGGCGAACTCCTCGGGGCTGTGGTAGATCAGCCCCGTCTCCCCATCGCGCACAGTCGCCGCATAGACCGTCGGGGAGGCAAGCGCGACGGCACCGTGCCCCGCCGCCTCGATGAATTTCAGATCGGACTTGGCGCGGTTGAACTCCGTATCCCTGAGCGGCAGGAGTGCGATGTCCGAGGCGTGCAGCGCCGCTGTATACTGCTCATACGGGGCAAAGATGTCGCCGTCCCGTTCACCGCCCGCGAACTCCTTTGCATTCGTTTGCAGCGCATCGAAGAACTCCCGATCCGAGACGACGCGAAAATAGAGCCGATCGCCATGACGGCGGATCGCCGCGTTGAGCGCCGGCATCAGCGGCTCCCAGTCCGCACGGCGGTTGAGTGCGCCGAAGAAGACCGTGACACGCGCGCGCTCCACATCGTAGGTGCGCGCCTCCGGCAGTTCCGTGAGCTGGTTCTCAAAGAGGTAGATGTGGGGATTGAACTGCCGCAGAAGATCGGCAAGATACGGCGTCGATGTCTGCACGGCGGAGACTGCACGAAAGAGGAAATAGTCCGTCTCTGCCGCATTCTCAGAGATCATCGGATGATCGTCCATCTCCTGCACGAAGATATTCCCCGCTGTGCCGTACCTCTGCAAGAGGGCATTCACAGAGAATTCACATTTGAGGTTGCACCGTTCAAGCAAGATAAAACTATCGTACAGCTCCCCAAGACTATACAGTTCTATTGACGGATCTCCGCCGTGCAGGGCACCGCTCAGCGTGACCTGCCCACGCGCAGCAAGGCGCGCAAGCGGCGCATCCAGACGAATCGGCGCGCACTCCTCGACGCGGTTCAGCAGGACGACGTGCAGCGCACGATGCCCCGTCTCGTACTCCATGCGCAGCGCGGGAGATACAGCGGGCAGGAGCGGCGCAATCTGCGCATTGCACATATCTTGAAGGGATGCACGCGCCGCGCGGTAGTCCTCCTCATTCGTCAAAAATACACGCCGCTGCCAATGCTCCTCAATCTCGCGCCGCCACGAGAGCGCTGTACGCACACAACGCTCTGCATCTGCCGTCGATGCGTGTGTAAGCCCCATCGGACGACTGATAATGGTGACATCGCTGCCTGCGAGCAGCCGCAGCCAGAGCTGTGCATCAACCCACTCTTCATCGCGGCGCTCATCCAGCCACGCTGCGAGATCAGAGCGGCGGAGGAGGGCGCACGCGAGCGTTCCGAGCGGATTGATCTGCCGGAGCAGCAGCTCCCGCCCGACCGCACGCCCGTCCAGCGTCCCCCAGAAGCCCTCGAGAGGCGCGACCTCCTCCGACATCCCTGCAAACGCCCCCGTCTCATTGAGCACACCGCGCATTGCCGTCACAAACGCCGTCTTCGGACGGGAGAAGAAGACATCCATCATCTGCGTCAGTCGATCCGGCAGGAGTACATCGCCAACCGCGCAGTACTGGACATATGCGCCCTGCGCGAAATGCAGACAGGTGCGCAGCGAGGGATCGCGCTCCCCCGTGCAGCGCACACAGCGCACGCGCAGATCGCCCAGATACGGCGTCACCTGCGCCCGCGTCCGATCATCACACGCAATCACGATCTCGATGTTCGGATAGGTCTGTGCGCGTGCGCTTTCGAGCGTCTCCACAAGATACGCCGAACTGCCGCTCACGGGGACGAGGATACTCACCAACGGGGCAGACAGAAGCACCGTGTGTCCCGTTGCACGGATGAGCGGCAGATCGTGTGCCCACGAAATATTGCCGAGCGCATCCTGCCAGATTGTCTCCGGCACACCGATGTCCAGCCCCCAGCGCTCCGCGAGGAGCGGACGCGCCGCAGGGCGCCGCAGATCATAGAGCTCGCAGACCTCTGCCCCCCTGTGCGCGAGATATGCGGGTGCGCGCAGAATGTGAAAGCCCTCGTATTTGAGGCGAAACGAGAGGTCGAGATCCGCGCCGCCGCCCGTGAAATCCTCATCGAAGCCGCCCACCCGGTCGAAGGCGCTGCGGCGCATGAGCAGGGCAAAATCCTCAAGGAAGAGGCTCTCCGCCGCCCCCGTCAGATGCTGCCGTACCCATGCAGCACTCTCCTCCCCCTTCGCAGCCATCGCCTCGGCATTCATGTACTGCCACGCATACAGTGTGCGGTTGGAAAAGGGTCCGACGGCGGCGATCTCCGCATCGAGCAGGAGATTTTCCAGCAGCACTTTCAGACCATCCGCCGTGAGGATGATTCCCTCCTGCAAAAAGAAGAGCATTTCTCCCGACGCTGCGGCTGCCCCCGCATTGTTCCACGCCGCCACATGCTCTGCAGCGCATGAAAGCAGCCGGCACGGCAGTCCGGCAAGCGCATGCCGCGCCACCTCCTCATGTGACGACTGCACGGCAACGATCAGTTCCACCTCCACGCGAAGGACGGAGGCAGCACGGGTTGCCGCCTCCGCCGTCTCACGCAGATATGTAACATTCTCCGTGCCTGCAACGATGATCGAAAGAACCTGCCGCATCCACACTGCTCCTCATTTCATTAACGATTGACAGACTTCCTCATATGCACGACGCAGCTCGGGCGCAACCTGATGTGAAAGCGGCTCGAATCGTACGCATGCCTTCCTGACCACGTCCAGTCCCTCACGGTAATCCGCATCCGTGAGAAATTCGCTCCGATATTCGTCCAGCACCTGTCTCCACTCAACAAGGCTGCGAATACCGGTCGATGTCTGCTGCCCCTCCTGCCCTCCATGCTGACGATACAGTCCGAGCGCAGGTGTGAATACCACGCAGTCCCCCTGTGCAAGAAAATGCAGCCACATAGCGACATCTGTAATCACTTGATACCCACGTGCAACGACCTGCTCCACAAGCGGCGCAGCATCGCTCTCATGTCTGTAGAGCACAATGGACGGCTCCCCGATAAAATTCGTACACTCGGTGAGCAGCAGTCTTCCTGTCTCCCTGCCGGACACAATTCCGTATGCTCCGTGCACCGGCACAAGCACAGGCCAAAGCCCTGTAAATTTCCCCTCTGCATCAATCACACCGCGCTGCGATGTGACAAGCCTCACATTGGGATTCCGCAGAAAAGCATCCAACATCAGCGTCAGCTTGTCCGGCAGCAGCATGTCGTCATCCATCAGCCACTGGATGTATTCGCCTTGGGCAAGCGGGTGAAACATCTCATGGTGCTCTTCCTTCGGCGACACGGGTCCTCGCACATAGCGTATGCGCGGATCCGCGAGATAGTCCTGCACCAGCTGCTCCGTGCGGTCATCTGTCCCAAAATCGCCAACAATGATCTCAATATTGGGATAGGTCTGTGCGAGCGCACTTTCAAGAGCCTCCCGAAAATATTCCGGACGGTTATAGGTCATGATAAAGATACTGACGAGCGGCGCACGCAGCAGAACACTGCGGCAGGTCGCATGAATCATCTCGGGATTCTGCTGCCAGTCGATCGCCATCAGCGCTTTTTGCCAAAGGGACTCCGGCAGTCCGATATCCAGCCCCCAACGCTGCAGCAGAACGGGACGTGCCCTAGAACGCGTCATGTCGCGGATAGGATAAACGCCCGCCCCCATATGCGGCAGGTACACGGGAACGCGCAGGAGTCTGTATCCCATACGCTTCAGACGAAACGAGAGATCCATATCCTCCCCGCCGCATGCGGGGAAGTCTGCACAGAATCCACCGACCTGATCGAACGTATCACGCCGCATAAGAAGGGCAAAGTTCTCCAGGAAAAGACTGTCCTGCGCCTCCGGCGAGGAGTGCTGCAGCTCCGTGGACGGTAGCCCTCCCTCCGCCTCGATCTGCGCGGCATTCAGGTACTGCCACTCATAAACGGTACGGTCGGAGAATGGTCCAACAGCGCCGATCTCCGCACTCTGCGCGAGGGCATCCAGCAGCGCACGCAGCCCTGCGGCATCGAGCAGAACGCCCTCGCGCACGAAGAGGAGGCAGCTGCCGGAGGCAAATGCACGCCCATAATTGTTGAGCAGAGCAAGGCTATTGGTCTCAACAGGACAGATCTGAATGTCGTCGATATGCCGCAGCGCCTCCTCCGCCCTTTGAAGATACGGTGTCGGCGTCACGACAAGCAGTTCTGCCTCCGCGCCGCAGTCCACGCAGGCAGAGCGCGCCGCCTCTGCCGTCTCGCGCAGGTAGTCCGCCTCCTCCGTGACCGCGAGGATGATGCTGAGGCTCTTCATCGCTTCAGCTCGCGCAGCAGCATGAAGTCCGCCATCCGCATCTTTGCCGCCACCTGCAGAGCCTTGTCCCGCTCCCCCATCTCATGCAGGAGGAGCGCCATGTTGCGGAGCGTCGCATCACAGCCGGGGTCGAGGCGCAGTGCCGCCATGAGGAGCGTCTTTGCGCCGCTGTAGTCATTGGAGGCATACGCCGCACCCGCAAAGGCGTTCAGTGTCTCCACCTTCTCCACGGGACGGATCTCCTGCGCGAGGATTGCCGCCGCCTGCTGCTCGGCGGCAGCAGGGGAGGAAGTCGCCTGTACGGGGGCAGGTGTCGGCACGGCAGACACTACAGCGGGCGCAGCGGGAGCAGCGGCTGCGGGTGCAGCTGCCTCTGTGGGTGCTGCGAGTCCGAGGAGCGCCGCGAGCTGCGGATACTCTGTCCGTGTGCGCGCGGGATTCAGGCGCGCATCCAGTCCCGCAAGCCGCCCGATCTCTGTGCGCTGCTCATAGGAGAGAGAACGCTTGTGGACGCTGAGGATATTCTCGAAGAGCTTCAGCGCGTCGTCGGGACGCTTCTCGCGCTGGCAGATGCGTGCGAGCAGGATGCGCACATCCACATTCGATGCATCCCGCGAGAGTGTATTCGTCACCCAGCTTGCCGCGCGCGTATAGTCGCCCAGCTCAAAATAGGCGCGCGCGACATCCCCGAAGCACTCCTCGGGTGCATGTCCCTGCTCGAGCATATCCGCAAAGGTGTTGATGACCTCCGCATACGCCTTTTTCTCCATATGTGCACGAATCTGCTCCACCGTCGCCATCTTCTTCTCTGCCATTGTCATCGTCCCTTTCGCATTTCGTTTTTCTTCCCGCCGTGCACGCTTTTTGCGCGCGCGCTCCGCGCGGTTCTTCTTACGCTTCTTCATTGAGATATCGCTCCCATATCATCTCATATGCCGCCTCCACGGCACGGACATATCTCCCGCCGGACATCAGCGGCGAGGCGCGCATCATACGCGGAATCGCCGTGTGCAGCGCCGCGAGGAGTTCCGTATCGCTCCCAAGGGCGGCAGCGCGCTCCACATATGCCTCGGGCGTATCCGCGACCAGTTCCCCCAGCCCCGCATTCGCGAGGAGACTCGCGCCGAAGCGCGCCCCGTGCCGCGTGCCCGCAAGCGTTACAACGGGCAGCCCCATGAAGAGTGCCTCGCAGGTCGTACCGCCGCCCTGATAGGGATAGGTATCGAGGATGATGTCCACATCCAGATAGTCGCGCAGATAGTCCTTTGACCCGGGGCGCAGCGTGAGCCGCGCGGGATCGATCCCCGCACGCACGGCGCGCTGCCCCATGCGCACCAGTATCTCCGCGCCCGGCCGGACATTCTTCAGCAGGAGCTGCGCCCCGGGCACGCGGCGCAGGATCTCGCCCCAGAGTGCGAGCATCTCGTCCGTGATTTTTGCAAAATTGTTGAAGCTGCCAAATACGGGCGGCGTATGCGGCGTGCGGTGCAGCTGCTCGTATGCCTGAAACCGCTCCGACGGCGTAAAGCACAGGTGCGTCTCCGGCAGCCGCAGAATCCGCTCCGTGAACAGTGCGTCCATCTCCGGCGGATCGACGATTGTGTCGCCGAGGAAGTAGTCCATTGCAGGCAGTCCCGTCGTATTGAAGTACCCAATGCCCGAGAGCTGCACAGGTGCGGGCTTATACGCAGCGATCTGCAGCGTCTTGCCGCCCGCCGAGTGCCCCGCGAGATCGAAGAGGATGTCGATCCCGTCCGCATAGATGCGCCGCGCTGCTGCATCCGCCGTTTCGTTCGAGAGATCGGCATAGGAGTCCGCCATCCCCGCAACCCAGTCCGTCGTCTCGCACTGCAGAGAGCCAATGTCGTAGAGATAGACCTCGAAACGTGTGCGGTCATAGGCAGAGAAGAGCTGAATGGCAAAGTTCAGCACGATGTGATCCGTGATATTCGGCGAGAGATAGCCGATGCGCAGCTTCTCGCGCCGCCGCTTTTCATGCGTGAACTGCGGAACATCGCCGAGCATCTCCGCATATGCCGCATGGGCTGTGCGCATTTCCTCATCCGTGACATCCGCTACGTAGTGGAGATACATGAGGTAGTTGCTGAGTGCCGCCATCCGCGCCGCATGATCCGCGCGCGGCAGCTCCCACGCAAGGCGGAGATGCGGCAGAGCCTCCTTCAGATCGGCAAGCCAGTAGAGGAGCTGTCCCATGTATTCATGCAGTTCATAGCGACGCTCCTCGGGGAAAAGATCGGCGTGCTCCATCTCCTGCAAGCGTGCAAGCGCCTGCTCCATGCGCCCCTCGGCAAGCGCCTTCTGCACGCCTTTGAATGCGCGTTCAAACGTCTTCTGCGTGTGCCTCCCACTGCGCCCAAATCGCACGGTAACATTCCTCCATCTCACGAATATAACGCTCCTGATCCATGACGGGCGACGCCTTCATGCGGTCGCGCAGCTCCCTGTGCAGCGCATCCAGAAGTTCCGGATTACCTGCAAGAGCCACCGCCGTCTCGACATAGTCCTCCATGCGCTCCGAGGCAAGGTCGCCGAGTCCGATGTTGGCGAGCAGACTGTAGGTAAAGCGCGTACTGTGCCGCTCCGTATAGTAGGAGACGACGGGCACGCCCATGTAGAGTGCGTCGCAGGTCGTACCGCCGCCCGGCCACGGGAAGGTGTCGAGTGCAATATCCACGTCCAGATACCGCTCCATATAGTCCCGCGTCGCCTCCTCGAGCATGACGCGGTTCAGATCGAAGCCGAGCCGCCCGAGGCGCTCCCATGCCGCGCGGGCGATGCCGCGTCTGCAAAATCCGCTTGTTTTGAGCAGCAGACGGGAGT
>NZ_CP016201.1:1254778-1265867 GCF_001683335.1 Selenomonas sp. oral taxon 126 | reverse complement strand
TTCGGCACACGCTCCATGATCTCCCGCCATGCCCTCAGCATCGAATCCGTCAGCTTCGTATACTGATTGAACGAGGCAAAGACGACATAGCCGCGCGTTTTTGCGGGTGTCCCCTGCGATGCGGGCAGACTCGTATATCCATTATAGCAGAATTGACTCGTCAGGCGCAGTAATTTTTCAACATAGAAGCGCTCATTGCCCGGCGGATCGCAGTAGTGATCCGTTACGAAATAGTCCACCGCCGGCAGTCCCGTCGTCGCCATATAGCCGAGCCCCGAGAGCTGGACGGGCGCAGGTTTCCACGCGAGGGCGGCAAGCCCCGAGTCCCCCGTATGCCCCGCAAGGTCGAAGAGGATGTCGATCTCATCATCGTAGATTGCACGCGCGATCCGCCCCATATCCTTCTCATACGACCGCAGATCCCGCCACTCTGTCACGAGCGTGCGGAAGAACTCCGAATACTGATCCTCCTTGCCCATGTTGTAGACATAGACCTCGAATGCATCGCGGTCGAATCCCGCAAGAAACGGCCAGATGAAATACTGCATGACGTGCTGTCGGAAATCCCCCGAGATATAGCCGATGCGGAGCTTTTCCCTCCTGCGCCGCCCGCGATGGGAGAACTGATTCACATCGGAAAAGAACGTCCCATAGCCGCAGCTGCGCCGATAGATCTCCTCTGCCGGGAGATCCACCGCATTCAGCTGGAAGAGGCTCACGCCGTAATAGTAGCGGCGCATGGCATCGTCCTCCGCCTCCTCCGCACAGAGCCTGGAGTAGGCGGATGCCGCTTCAGATCCTACAACAAGATCCCCATGCCCCGCACATACCTTGAGGAGCAATGTGCGTACATCGGACACAGCGGGCAGCCCCTCCCCGATGCGGGCAAGCCCCTCCTGCGCACGTGCGAAGATCTCCTGCTTCGTCCCGGGCGGCTCCGGACTGACAACCGAGAGATAGATCCGCGCAGCCTCGCGATCCTCCGACACGCCCTCCGCCATGAGCGCCCAGTGCCCTGCGAGGGTCTTTGCATCGGAGAAGAGATATGCCCACGCCAGACTCATGCGCTGCTCGGGTGCGAGCGCATCCGTCCCGTCCAGTGCGTGTGCAGCGGAGATCAGCGCCTTCCAATCCGCGCGCGCCTCAGCCTCTGCGAGACACGCGGCAAGTTCCGCCGCCGTCTCCCCCCGCCCCTCTGCAAGGAGGCGGTCGTAGGCACGCTCCACCGAAAAGAGGATTGCATCCGCATCGCAGAGATCGTAGAGGCACCAGTGCAGACAGTTGTGCAGCGCCATCAGGCGCAGCAGATCCGCGCACAGGCAGCAGATCTCCGTGCTGAGACGCGCGGCATCCCACACGGGTTCCATGCCGAGCTGCGTGAGGATATGCGCGGCGTCAGCGCCGTGCACATACGCTGCCGCCGTCACAAGCGGCACGCCGCGCTCCGCCGCGCGGCAGACATCCACGAGATCGGCGTCCACCGCCGTCACCAGATCGAGCTGCGCATAGGGCAGCTCGTCCACGAGCTCGAGCACAGACTCCTCCGTCCCCGCCGCTGCAATGCGCTCCATATCCGCCTCGGAGAGTGCCGCCGCAATCGCGGCGGGCAGGATCAGACGAACGGCAGGCAGACCCTGCAGCACACTGCAGAGCAGCTCGACCAGAGTCTGTGCCGCCCCCTCCGCACATGCCCCCACGACACCAATCGTCGGCATCGGCGCATCGAGCAGCGGGGTACGATAGGTATAGTCATGCACACGCTGAAAGGGCGTATAACAGTGCGCGAGGATCGGTGCACCCTCGACCAATGGAAGCGCAGCCGCAAGCCCTGCGGGGCAGTCTGCCGCAAGCGATACGATGTGCCGTGCGGGACGCAGCGCCATGATCTCGCGCGTCATGGCATTGGGCGCACGCAGCGAGAGATCAACGAGGAGGTCTATGCCATCCGCGCGAATCGCAGCAGCCGCCTCCTGCGCGCTCATCGCTCCGAGCTCCCGCAGCGGCACCTCCTTCGAGAACAGTTCTGTATCGCCGCCCGCCCCCGTATGATAGGCGTAGACCTCAAAGCGCAGACGATCATAGGAGAAAAAATACATCGGCAGCAGATCCCGCGTACGCCCCGCCCCGAAGTCCGAGGAGAGATAGCCGATCCGCAGCTTCTGCGGCTGTCCCTTTGCCGCCCTGCGTATCTGCTTTTGCTTTCGTTTCTTCATGCCCTCTCTCCTTCACTCCAACGCGCAAGCGCATGCTCATATGCCTGTTCCAAGGCGCGCATATAGCCCTCCTGATCCATGACTGCCGAGCGCTCCATCCGACCGCGCAGCCCCCTGTGCAGCCGATCGAGCGCATCCAGATCCCCCGCCAGACCGGCGACGCGCTCCACATACTCCGCAGGGGACTGCACTGCCAGTTCATCCAGCCCAACGAGTGAGAGCAGCGCATAGGAAAAGCGCGTGCTGCGCCGCGCCCCATACAGCGTCACAACGGGCACGCCCATGTAGAGCGCGTCGCAGGTCGTGCCGCCGCCCGGCCAAGGGTATGTGTCGAGCGCAATATCCACATCGAGGTAGCGCTCCATATAGTCCGTTGTTGCAGGTTCGAGGAGCACGCGCGTGAGATCGAATCCGAGACGCGTGAGCCTCTCCCGCGCCTCCTCCACCATTGCGGGCGCAAAGAAGATCTGCGATTTCAGCAGCAGCTGTGCGTGCGGCACGCGCTCCATGATCTCGCGCCAGAGGAGCAGCATCTCATCCGTGAATTTGCGATACTGGTTGAACACGCCGAAGAGGATATGCCCCCGCTTGCGCGCGGGTGTCCCCGTGGGGGCGGGCAGTCCCGCACGCGGCACATAGACGAACTGACTCGGGAGACGGATGAGCTGCTCCGTAAAATATTTCTCGCTCTCCCCCCCAACGGGATCGCAAAGTGCATCTGTCAGGAAATAGTTGACGGCATCCAGCCCCGAGGTCGCCGTATAGCCGAGCCCCATCACCTGTACGGGCGCGGGTTTGTGCGCAAGCACGGGCAGCGCACCGCCCGACGCATGCCCCGCCAGATCGACAAGCACGTCAATCTCATCCGCATGAATCTGCGCGGCGATCCCCTCCGGTGCAGTCCCGCCCATATCATACCACACGTCCGCATGGGGACGCAGCGCCGCCGTCACCTCGTCCGGCTCTGCCGCCGTGCTGTAGACATAGACCTCGAAATGCGCGCCATCATACGCCGTCAGGAGCGGCTGCACGAAATGCTGCATGACATTGCGGCGAAAATCGGGAGAGATGTAGCCGATGCGAATCTTCTCATGCCGATAGGGCGCAGCATAGGTATAGCGCGGCGTTTCTTTGAAAAGCGCACCATAGGCACAGTGCGCGCGAAAGAGCTCGTCCGCCGCCGCATTCTGCGCGTTCTGCGCAAGGAGGAACGAACTGTAGAGCGCCGTATCGGACGGCTCCTCCTCGTAGGCACATCTGTAGAATTCCGCCGCCCGCGCATCTCCCACGCGATAGGCAACGGCGGCGCGCAGCCGCATGAACTCATGGCGAAGACTCCTGCGCCCCTGCGCGATATATTCCTCTGCCAGTGCCATGGTGCGCGGCAGATCGCCCTGCCGCTCCACGGCATAGGCGTGCAGATAGCGGATCATATCATCCGCCGTCCCCGCGCGCAGGGCATTCGCCGCATACGATTCCGCTTCGGCATAGCGATGCGCTTCGAGCAGGGCAAAGATACGTTCCTTGAGTTCCTTGATATCCATACTCATACTATCGTCATTCTGCGCAGGGGACTTTAACAGACCCGTACGAGCTTCATACGCCGCCCATATGGCTTCGTACGCCGCACTAACAGCGCTGCCGTACGCCGTCCGATCCATCACGGGCGAGGCCTCCATCATCCCCCGCAGCCCCGCGTGCAGTGCGTCGAGCAGCTCCGTGTCGCGTGCCAAAGAAACAGCACGCTCAACATATTCCTCCGTCGTCCGCGTGACAAGCGCCCCCGCCCCGATATTCTCCAAAAGGGACGCGCCGAAGCGGCTGCCGAGGCTCTCCCCCGTCAGCGTCACAACGGGCACGCCCATGTAGAGTGCGTCGCAGGTCGTACCGCCACCCGGATAGGGGAAGGGATCGAGTGCGATATCCACATGATTGTACGCCGCAAGATAGTCGCGCGACGCGCCCTCCGTATCGACATATGCGAGCGGAATGCCCGCTGCCTCGAGTCGCTGCAGCGCCTCCGCACGTGCGTCTGCATAGGAAAACACATCCGTCTTGAGAAAGAGGCGGCTCCCCTCCACGCGGCGCAGAATCTCCGCCCAGACGCGCAGCACCTCATCGTTCAGCTTTGTAAAGTTGTTGAAGCTGCCAAATACAATGGGACGCCCCACCGCAGGCGCGTGATCGGGCGCAGGTGCAGAGTGCAGCGGCTGCCAGCAGAAATGCGTCGCGGGCAGGACGAGCAGCTCCTCCGTGAAGCCCGCCTCCGCCTCCCCCGCCGCGAGAATCGGATCGGCAAGGAAGTAATCCACGGTGGAAAGCCCCGTCGAGGCAAAGTAGCCGATGCCCGAGATCTGCACGGGCGCGGGACGGTATGCGAGGATCGGCAGCGTCCTGCCTGCCGTATGCCCTGCAAGATCGACGAGGATGTCGATGCCGTCGCGATAGATGACCCGCGCCGCCTCCTCTGCCGAGAGACGCGCGAGATTGCGAAAGTGTGCGACGCCTGCCTTCACCTGTTCCGTATAGCCGTCCTCCGCGTTCAGCGCATACACCGTCACCTCAAAATACGCGGAGTCGGGCGCCGTCATCAGCGCATACGAAAAGGAGAGCACAACGTGCTCCCTCACATCAGGAGAAAGATAGCCGATCCGCAGCCGCGTGCCTCGCCCGTGTCCCGCGTGATCGAATTGCCGCACAGCCGCAAAGAGCGCGCTGTATTCCTCCGCTGCCTGCCTGTCCTCGGCAAGCGTCGCGGGGAGATAGTGGCGGTTGAAGAGGACATTGCTCGCGTTGAGCGCCTTGAGCGCAAGGTCGGGGGCAGCATCGCGCGCCCGCGCGTAAAAGGCGACCGCCTCCTGCGCGCGCCCGAGGAAACGCGCACACTGCCCCGCGATGTTATAGACCTTCTCCGCAATCGCGGGGGACAGCGGGGCATCCATAAGCGGCAGGAGCAGATCGAGTGCGGCGCGCCGCTCCCCGTCGAGGAGCGCAATGCGCGCACGCAGAAACATCGTATAGGGATCGTGCGGCGCACATCTCTCACATTCCCCCCACGCGGCAAGCGCCTCCTGCGCGTGCCCCGCCTCGATGTGCAGCGCAGTGAGGAGCCCCGCTGCCTCGGCGGGCGCGTAGGGACGCAGCGCCTCGATACCGCGCAGCGCCGATGCCTCATCGCCGCGCGCCAGCGCCGCAAAGATCGCATCGCGCAGCGCCTCAAGCGCAGCCCTCCTCATGCCGTCCCTCCTGCCAGCCGTCCAATGCGGCGCAGCATCCGTGCGGCCTCGGGAGCAGCCGAGACCTCCTTGCAGGAATCCGGCAGGAGCAGCGCAAGCGCTCCCTGACTCTCGGGGGCAAAATCCCCCCCATATGCCGCCGCAAGCGCCGCTGCACGCTCCATATCCTCCACAAGCGACGCCGCCGCAGAGTTCACATCCCCCGCGAGCAGGAAGCGGCGGCGCACAGAGAAATGCCGGCTTGCGCGGCGGTCATAGTAGAGGCTCGCACGCGGAAACACGCCCGCGAGCACGGAGGCGAGAAAATCCGCATCGTGCTCCTCATCGTAGAGTGTCCGCAGCGTCCCGATGACAGTCGGATCATCTGCCCCTGCCCTATGGAGGAGGCGCACGAGCGCGGCAAGCGCGGGCGCATAGCGTGGGCTGAGACGCAGCGCACGCTCATAGCATGCAGCAGCCTCTTCCGAGTCCCCCGCGAGCGCCGCCGCCTCCCCGAGGCGCGCATAGGCGCTCGGCGCGAGGATGCCCGAGTAGTCCCCTTCGCGGTAGTATTCCTCATGCAGGTGCAGCCCCGCCTGATATGCCTTTCGCGCGCACGCAAAATACCCCTGCTCCCACGCCCATGTGCCGTAGATCAGAGGAAAATCCGCCTTCTTTGGAAGCGCATCCCGCGCCGTCTCATACGCTGCCGTGATCTCCTCATCTGCCGCGCCCATGAGGATGAGCGACTGCAGGAGGACGGCGTGCGGGCGATCCTCCGAGCCGACGGGACGGTCGCTGCTGTCCCGCGCCAGACGCGCATAATGCGCCGCCTCGGGATAGTCCTCAAGCGTATAGTAGCAGTCCATCAGATGATATTCATCGAGCTTTTTCTTCTCCCCGCGCGCACGCCTCGCGAGCAGCAGCGCGAGATCGCGCCGCGACTTCTCCTTGATGATGCGCGGCGAGTACCCCGTATGATAGAGCGTCAGCCCCGGTGCCATCGCCATCTCGCGCCCCGCATCCCCGCTCAGATTCTCCACGTGCTCGTGGATGCTCCCCACAAAGCGGATATGCGGCGCACGGCGAAAGATGCGCTGCACCTCGGCAGTCGTGCCGAGCAGCGCACCCGTGTCCATGTCGATGTTGACGAGGTGGACGATAAAGCCGTCGAATTTGCTTCGCCCGCTGTACTCCTCGATCAGCGGACGCACGCGCGGCGCACTCTCCTCAGTAAAATACTCATCCGCATCGGTAAAGACGACCCAGTCGCCCTGCGCCTGGTCGAGCGCAAAATTCTTTGCCGCAGCAAAATCATTGATCCAGTCGAAATGAAAGACCCGTGCCCCGCCCGCGCGCGCAATCTCCGCCGTCGCATCCTGCGAGCCCGTATCGACCACAATCATCTCATCGGCAAAGACACGCATCGAGCGGAGCCAACGCGGCAGATTCTCCGCCTCATTCTTTGCGATGACACACGCCGAGATCTTCATCCTATCAGCTCCATCAATTCCCTTGCCTTACGATGCCCCGCATCGCTGCGCAGCGCCTCCGTCAAATAGCCCCGTGCCTCATCCTGCGCCCCCATACGGAGGGCGGCAATCGCCTGCCCATAGAGCGCGTCCGTACTCCCGCCTACGAGCGCTGCAACGAGCGACCACGCGATAAACGCCCCCTCCCAGCGCTCCGCAGCTGCAAAATCCTCTGCCGCCGCACGCAGGACAGGCGCGCCATAGCCCGCAGCAGCACGCAGGAAGCGCTCTGCCTGTGCTGCATCCGCATGGTGAATAAACGCCTCGCGCACGAGATTGTACCCCTCCATGCTCTCCGGCAACGAGACGGCATCCGGCTCGTCGTAGTGCCGCCAGAACGCACGCATCGTCTCCGGCAGGAGATCGCGCAGACGCGCATAGAGAGGCGGACTCTCCGCATGCCGATCACGTTCCAGATGCAGGAGAACTTCGGGCATCTCGCGCACATGCTCTGCCAGCATCCCCACGAGCAGCCGCCCCTGATCCTCAGACGAAAACCCCTGCAGCTGCCCATAGACTTCGGGCACAGGCACAGCCTTTCCCGTCGCCGAGGAGAGTGCCGTGCGCGCCTGTGCGGCGAGCGCAAGCCAGCCATAGCTGTCCGCAAAGCGTGCAAGATAGGAGAGCGTCGCCGCGTCCCTGCCGCACAGCGCACAGAGCGCGTCCAAATTCTGCCCGTGCATCTCCACAAAGACATCGAGCGCCTCCTCACGCGCTGTATCGAGTGCGAGGGCGCGTGCAAGCTCTTCCTCCGCAGCTGACCTCTCGCCCGCCTCCATCAGAAGGCGCGCACGCGCGGCAGAGACAGCGCCCGCCCACGCGGGGAATGCGCTTGCCTCACCGTCCGCATCAGCGTGCTGCTCGGAGCGCCGCAGTGCCTCGGTCAGCTCCTCGAGCGCCGCCGCGCCCCCCGCCGCCGCAAGCAGCAGCCCAAGCCGCCCGTGAAAGTCCGGCAGCTGCGGGAAGGCATCACGTGCCTGACGCGCCGCAGCAATCTGCTCCGCGAGCGGGCTGTGCTCCTTTTCCATTGCATCCAACAGAAGGTGATGCAGATGACTCTGCGCGCCAATGGAAGTCACATTCTCCTCCAAGGCGGCACGCGCATAGAGGAGTGCCGCCGCATATTTCCCAAGACCATAGTAGGTATCGGCGAGGTAGCGGCAGTCCCCGGGCAGCAGCCCCGTCTCCTCCATGCGCCGCTCCATCAGGGCGAGATTCCGCGCATGCTTTGCGCGGATGCGCCCCGATGAGTAGCCCACATGACGGATGGAGAGCGCGATTTTCTCATGATAGAGGATCGGCTCCCCGCCCACCTTCCGCAGCGCTTCATGCACACGCCCCTCGTAGAACAGCCCGCGTCCCATGCGCAGGAGGCGGATGTGCGGCGCGCGTCCCGTCTCGCGCTCCCCCGCATCCTCGTCCACGTGCACAATCGGAAGGAGCACGGCGTCCACATGGGGCATCGTCACATCCACCATTGCGAGATAGGCGCGCAGTTCCAACGGCTCGAAAAAACTCTCGTCCGCATCCAAGACCGCCGCCCAGTCCGCATTGACCGCCGCAATTGAGGCATTGCGCGCGGCGGCAAAATCATCCTGCCACGCGAAGTCGACAATGCGCGCCCCCGCCTCTGCAGCGAACGCACGCGTGCCGTCCGTCGAGCCCGTATCGACAACAACGCACTCGTCCGCATAGACCCCTGTATTTTGCAGCCACGTTTCCATATCGCGCGCATCATTGCGCACAAAGACCGCTGCAGCAATGCGCAGCTCCTTCGCACGCGCCGCAATGCGCCCCCAGATCGCCATGCGCCGCCTGAGCGCCGCGCCCATCTCTTCGGTAAAGAGGGACGGCTCCGTCACCATCGCCGTCGGCACCGCCGCAAATGCCCCCTCTGCCGCCGCAATCGCCTCCGTGTATCGGTGGTATGCTGCAAGCGCCTCCGCCAGCTCTGCGTGCATCTCGGGCAGCTCGGAGAAATCCCGTACCGCCTGCTCCGCCACGGCGAGGCGCTCCTCCCTGCGCGCAGAATGCTCGCTATAGAGGCGCAGGAGAATCCGATAGGAACGTGCGGCATAGACAACGGAGCGGCGTCCAAGCGCAATGTCACGCAGGGCATAGTGCTCCGCCATGCGTTCATCGCCGAGATTGTCATAGGTCTCCGCAAGATAGCGCCAACAGCGCTCGGGGTTGTCGGAGTTCTGTGCCTCCGCAAGCAGGAGGCGAAGATTTCGCTCCCCCTTCTCCTGCGAGAGTGCAGCCGAGTATCCCGTATGGACAAGAGTCAGCAGCTCCGGTGCAACGGGACGGGACGGCGGCGCAGAGCCGTCCGCCTCGCGCAGTTCCTCGTGAATGCGCCCCACATAGTGTCGTCCCGCGCGGCGGCGGAAGATGCGCGGTGCATAGGAGTCAAGCAGGGTTTCTCCCGTTGCCTCGTCGATATTGTGCCACGGCACAAGGAGCACTTCGATACCCTCTGCATCCACCTGCGCAATCACGGCGCGCAACGCCGTGCGCGTCTCTGTCGAGAAATATTCATCTGCATCGATGAATACAACCCAGTCCCCTGTAGCACGCTCCAATGCGGCATTGCGCGCAGCGGCAAAATCATCCGCCCAAGGAATCTCATAGACAGCAGCACCATAGGATACGGCAACGCCGCACGAATCATCCTGCGATCCCGTATCGACGACAATCAGCTCATCCACGGAATCACGCAGACTCTCAATCGACGTTCTCAGATGCCGTGCATCATCTCGTACAATATAGCACGCAGAGATACGAAGCCTCTTTTCCTCCACAACGCTTGTCTCCCCGCTGTATTTTTTTGCCCGCATTCGCCAATCATCCGCCTGCACCGCTGCCCCCAGATGTGCATAGATCTGCGCAATGCGCTCCGCCACGATGGCTGCCACAGAGTCATTGAAGAACGAGCTGTCATGCACCTCTGAAAAGCCCTCGTCGTAGTGCGCGAGAGCCTCCGTCAGATGCTCTGCCGCCTCCTCGTAGCGCGCAAGTCCACAGAGGATCATGCCGCACTGTGCGTAGAAATCCGGCAGGGCGGGATACTTGGCAAGCGCCTCGTCCGCAAGGCGCAGCATCTCCTCATCGGAATAATGGAGGGCACGCATGGACTCAATCATCTGATGGTAGATCTTGCTCTCCTCGCCAATAAATACGGCGTTGCTGCGCAGCGCTTCCTCTGACAATCTCAGCGTCTGCGCATAGTCCCTCAGCCCGAAATAGCAGTCCGCAAGATAGAATGCGTGCGCCGGCGTGCGCCCGTGCAGCTGTGCATCGCGCTCGAGCATGGCAATGTTCCGTCGGATCTTCTCCTCTCCGCGCTCCTTGAGATACCCCGTATGACCGATCGTAAGCCGCTCATCCCCATAGACAATGATCCGCTCTCCCCCATCATCGCGCACAAGCTGCTCATGGATCAGCCCTTCGTAATGCAGCCCCGCTCTGCGGAAAATACGCGGACTCATGATACGCTGCGCATCTCTCAGAGAATTTCCCGTCATGTAATTCCACAGCGGAATCATCATTAGATCGGAATCATCATGCTCCTGCATCATCTCCAGAATTGCGCTGTGTACGTCCTCGGGATGAAAGAAAAATTCGTCCGCATCCAAAAAAACGACAATCTCTCCTGTAGCCTGTTCGAGTGCGTAGTTGCGTGCAAGCGAAAAATCATCCTGCCACGGGAATTCATAGAGACGTGCCCCGAACTCTGCCGCTGCCTCCGCCACAGCCACATTCCCCGCTGTCGAGACAACGGCAATCTCATCGACCGCCTCCCTGAGGGAAGCAAGCGAGCGGCGCAGTTCATGCGCCTCATCCTTTACAATATAGCAGGCGGAGATTCTCATGCGGCACATCCTTTCAATGCTTCTAAAGAATTATTATACGCGATATAGGTAAAATTAGCAAAGAAAAGAACCCCTCCCCAAAGGGGAGAGGTTCTGATTATCCGTAGGTAACTGCCGAAGCGAATTACTGGAGGAGCGAGAGGACAGCCGAGCTGTTCTGGTTCGCCTGCGCGAGCATGGACTGCGCAGCCTGGAGCAGCACGTTGTTCTTCGTGTAGTTCGTCATCTCCTTCGCCATATCCGCATCGCGAATCGTG
>NZ_CP016201.1:1203944-1254753 GCF_001683335.1 Selenomonas sp. oral taxon 126 | reverse complement strand
GTTCTGAACGTTCTCGGACGCCGTCGTGAGGTTGGAGCTCGTGTAGTTCAGGCGAGCCTGGATTGCGCCGATGTTCGCCTGCTCATCAAGAGCCTTCTGGAGCGCCGTCTCGAGCGTGTTGATTGCAGCGTTTGCCTTCTCCTGCGTCTGAACGCTGAGAACCTGACCATCCGTACCCTTCACGCCGAGTGCGAGCGAGCGCATATCGGTCATGCTGACCTTGATCGCCTGGTTTGCCTTGACGCCCGTCTGGAGGACGAGAGCATTGTCCTCGGACTTGTTCTCTGCGCGGATACGCTCGTTGAACGCATCGAGAGCATTGTTCGCCGTCTTGCGGATTGCGCCCGTGTTGTCCGTGATCGACATCGTGAACGAGGAGATCTGGTAGGTCGTGCCCGTGCCGGCAGCGGAGATCGAGAGAGCCGTCTTGTTGTCCGCCGTGTAGACGCTGTTCTTCGCCTTGTCAAGACCGATGTGAGCCTCGTTCTTCGTGCCGCCGACGAGCTTCTCGCCCGCGAAAGACTCCGTGCCGTTGAACGCCGTGCTCTTGATGATGTCGGAGAGACCATTCGTACCAACCGAGAACGTCGTCGTGTAGGTGCGACCCTGACGGACATAGGAGATCGTGACGTTATCCGTCGACTGAATGTTGAGGCTCTCATCCGTGCGGCTCTTGAGATCCGTCAGAGCCGAAGACCACTTCGAAGCCGTGCTCAGCGCGTTGTTCGTGAGCGTCGTGCAGGTTGCATCGCCTTTCGCATTGCGCGAGCCATCGACGAGGTACTTGCCGTTGTACGTTGCAAGCGCGTTGTCGTCGATCTGGTCAACCATCTGGTTGATCTCTTTCTGGATCGTGCGGCGATCCTCGTCCGTGTTCGTGTCGTTCGCTGCGTTGATTGCCTTCTCCTTGAGGGTCTTGAGGATCTCGACCGTGCTGGAGACAGCACCCTCAGCGGTGCGCATCATGCTGTTGCCGTTCTGCGTGTTCTGGTTGTCCTGATCGAGCGAACGGATCTGGACGCGCATACGCTCAGAGATGGCATAGCCGGAAGCGTCATCGCCGGCGCTGTTGATCTTCATGCCCGAGGAGACCTTCTGAAGGCTCTTCGCGAGTGCCGACTGGTTCTTGTTCAGGATGTTGAGCGTGTTGACCGCCGACATGTTGTTCTTAACTACCATTGCCATGTGTAAATTCCTCCCTGGTGTGGTTCCGGATATTCCGGAAGTTTGAATGTATGTGCGGACATCCGTGCCCGCTGTATAATAGGCAAGTGACGCGTCTATCCTGAATGGCTGCTAGCTAGCCCTCCATGGCAGCCGCCCCGCTTGCTTATTATTGCCTTACATAAAGTATATCGTCATGAGGACGACATACTTAAGTATTTGACTGGAAATATTTTACTTTTTTTGGAGGCATTTGTCAAGAGCTTGATCATCCGCCGCCGTGAAAAATACGGGATCAGTACCTCCGGTTGAGATTGGAGCCGAGGGGACTCGCACCCGTGAGATCATAGCTGTGCACGGCTGCGTTCTGCCGCCGCGAGCGGTTCAGCCACGCGCGCGCCTTGTACTGGAGCTGCATCTCGAGCGGAGTCAGTTCCGTCTCCAATGCCGCCCACTCCGCGCCGCCCCGATAGGGATCGGTGGGGAGCGCCCGCAGGAGATCGACGATCTGCTCGCGCTGATCGACGAGTTCAATGAACGTATCGATCTCATCGGCATCCACGAACTTCATCATCTCGTGCGTAAGCACGCGGTACTTCTCCCAGAGTTCGCGTGCCGCCGCATAGGACTCATCCGGCATAGACGCCGCTCCCTTCCATGCCCTGTGCACCCTTCTCCTCACGCGCCTTCTTCATCGCCTGTGCCCATGCATCGCGCAGCTCGGTCATGATGTCGGTCGCCTCCTGGATGATCGCAGGATCGCTCTTCATATTGCCCTCGACGAGGCGGTCATAGGCGTAGTTGTAAAGAGGCATCAGCTGATGGGAGATCTCGTAATCCATGTTGAGCGTAATGCGGAACTCCGAGATGATGTTCTGTGCCTTCTGGAGCGAGATGTTCGATGCTTCGTAGTTCTTCTCCGCAAGCTGCTCGACGCCCTCCTTGATAAACTTGAGGCAGCCGTTGTAGAGCATGAGGGTCAGCGTCTCGGGCGTCGCCGTCATTATCTGCTGCTTCTTATATGCCTCTGCGGCATTGTTTACCATATGGGAATCCCCCCTGCATCATTGTCCGTGGAAGAAATTAAACTGGGTCGAGAGACGCGAGATCGCGACCTCCATTGCGTTGTACTTCTTGTAGAGTTTGCTCTCGAAGGACGACATGAGTTTCTTGAAGTCGCTCATCTGCTTTTCGTAGTTCTGGATGAGCTTGCCCAGCTCGCTCATATCCGACTTGTTCGCCGAAACGCCGGAATGCGATTCGAGCGATTTGAGGCGTGCGGTCAGTTTGTTGTAGATGCGGCTGGCAACGCCGCTGTTGCCGTAGTCGTTGTTCTCATCGTCATGGGAGATGAGACGGTTCACTGCATCCGGCTCCGCCGCGATCGCATTTTTGAGCTTGGTTTCATCAAGCTGCAGGTGTCCCGTCTGATTCTTTGCTGTGATGCCGATGGACGAGAACGTCGAGTAGCGGCCGGGAACGGACTGCACGCGGTTGATGACCGCATCACGCAGGTCGCTGATGAGGGAGCGAACATAGTCGTCGCGGTGCAGGAGACCTTCCTTCGCCTTCGCGTTCCACTTCTCGACCTGCTCCTTCGACATGCCTTCTTCCTGTGACTTCGTGAGTACGCCGTAGTCCTTGTTCCTCTTCTCGCCGTACAACTTGACGAGCTCATCAAGCAGCGCATTGTACTCCTCGACGAATTTCTTCACGTTCTCGACGAGCTTTTCCTGATCCTGCGTGACATTGACCGTAGCCGCCGTACCCGTGGGGGTTGGCTTCTTGAACGTATAGGTAACGCCGTTCACCTGCAGGTTGTTCTCCTGCAGATTGTCGTAGGCACGCCCGTCGATCTTGACCTTGGCATTTGTCCCCTGCGCCTCCAGTGAGGAGGTGGTTCCGCTCGTCGTGAACGAGAGAGGGGCACCGATCGTACCATTCTCCACCTTGCCGAGCTTCAGGTTCTCCAACAGGGTCTTCGATGCCGCCCCTGCGGCACCCGATGTATCTACGGAGAGGTTGATCTTGTTCCGGTCGCCCGTCTTGTTGTTGACGATGGAGAAGCCATCGGAGACGGAGTCGTAGCTCGCACGGATGTCGAGTGCGGTTTTCTTGCCGTCCGCGCCCTTGAAGCGTGCGTTGTTGATGCGGTTGGCGAGGTCGTTGAGTGTGAGTTTCTTGTTAAACACCTCATCCGCCGTGAATGTCACCTCGGTCGTGGACGATCCGTTCGACACCTTGAAGCGGAGCGCCGTGTCGGTGTCCGCCATGCCCGCAGGTTTCGTGCCGCCCGCGAACGCAACGTCCTTCAGCATGGTGCTCGCCGTAGCTCCGGTATTGGCGCGTGCAATTTTCTGCCCCGCCGTCGTCATGAGATAGGCGTTCGTCGCCGTCCGCTCGACCTCGACGGAGTGTCCCATGACCCCCGCGCTCGCGTTTGCCGTCGCTGTCACGGCGTCGGAGAGCGAACTCGTCGTCGTCATGGGCTTCGTCATGGAACTCAAACGATAATCCGACATACGACTTTTGAACGTATTGACCTTGTCATAGACGTTTGCGTACGCTTCCTTACGCCATTCTGTTTCAACTTCCTTTTTATAGATGCGGTCGTATTTCTTCTGTTCGGAGATCATTCCGACCCTGACCAGCGACTCAACGTCGAGTCCCGAGCCGGAGAGTCCGTAAATTCCTTTTGCTCCTGACATATTTTCCTCCTTCGCCCGCTTACGCCGTTTTGTCCAGGAACGCGCCGATCCAGTCGTGCACCTTGATCATGTGTTCCACCATTGCCTCGGGCGGAACCTCACGCAGTACCTCGCCGGTCTTCTTGTCGAGCATGCGCACGGACATAAAGTTGACCTCTTTGTGGTACTGGAACTGAAGGTCAACGTTGATGTTCCGCATAATCTCGTTGAGCTGCTCCGTGATGAACGCAGTCTGCTCCTCGGAGAGCGGCTCATGCTGCTCCTTGCCGTCCTGTGCATCCTGCTCGTTGTCCTTGTTCTGCAAGGACGCATTCGCCGTGACGGGCTTCAACTGTGCAGGAGTATTCCCCTGCTGTGCAGCGGCTTCGCCCGCATTTGACTCGGGCGCATCCGCACTCTTCATACCGCTGACGGCAACCGCCGCCAACATGACATCCTGAACATTTCTTACGGCCATAGGGCACCCCTCCATGTGTACCTGGAGCATCCGACGCTCCGATCTTCCTTGATAAATCAGCTCTTGGGCAACGCGCTGAGATCGAAGTGCGCCGGCGCTGCCGCAGCCTTCTGGTTCTCCTCCTGAATCGCCCGGTATATCTCACCGCGATAGATCTTGACGCTGCGCGGCGCATCGATCGCGATGCGCACATTATCGCCCTGAACCTCCACGATGTTGACGACGACATTGTCGCCGATCATGATCTGCTGTCTGGGTTTGCGTGTGAGTACCAGCATTACCGTGCCTCCTTCTCTGCAGGGAAGAGGCGGTGCTTCGTCGTATAGGGACTGCGGTCAAGCACAATCTGTTTGGCGCGGCGCGTCACAGCATTGATGACGATGGGTGCCATGAGGTTTGCCGTCAGATCGCGGATCTCCTTGCCGGAGAGTGTGAGGATCGCATAGATCAGCACCTCCTCGGGCGAGGTGAAGCCGAGCTCTTTCTCGACATCATCGTCGATGGTGAACTCGTAGTCCGGGAAAAACGCGAGCGGCATCGTCATGAGGAAGGCGAGATCCGGCGTCCTGACTGACTGCAGGAACACATACGGGCTGTCCTCCTCATACGGGATAATGATGAACTCCCGCTCCTCCTCAAAGGCGGGAATGCCCGCCGCAAAATGGATGATGGATTCTTCCGCCGCCTCGATCTCGCCGAAGCGGCTCGTCATAATCTTCTTCATCTATGACTCCTGTTACGCATATATGTCGTATTTTCCTTCGCTGGTCCAGCTGTGAATATCGCCCTTCTGCTGCAAATACGTCTCGAAGCTGCCACGGTGGTATGTGATCTGTGCCTTGCCCTCCGTGTGCCAGATGGGGGTTGTCTTGGCGGGGATCGGTGCGCCGTGCGTCTGCCCCGGGTCTACTTGGATCACAGGGTCGGGAATCGCTGCCGCCACGAGGGTTCTCTGCCGCGTGACGCGCTGCTCCATGTCGCGCTTTGCGAACTCGATACCGACCTGCCGCCCCGCCTTGGGTCCATCCTCGGCGAGAGCCCACGCCATCTGCGTGTGCTTCGACGTGCCCTTTTGCACCTCGCTCATGCCACGCTCAAGGTTCTCACGCGCGAAGTCTGTATTGTTGGTATAACCGTAGCTGTGGCGGCTCGGATAGCTGTCGATCGTGATCTTCGGCTGGGTAAATCCGCGCCCCGCGCGTGCCTGCTGCGTTTCCTGCTCGTAGCGCGGCTGTGTGATGGGGGTATCGACAGTGTTGTGCTGCACCCGCAGCCCGATCATCGGGAGGGTGTGGCGCGTATTGAGATAGAGCATGGGCATAAGGGGCATCCTTTCCCGTTATGAAATGCCGCTGAAAATTACCGCAGATAATCGACAAGTGAGAGCGGCAGGATGCGCGCCCCCATCGAGAGCGACATGCTCATGATCGTCTGCTGCTGCATCAGCTTCGTTGCGAGTTCCGCCACATCGGTGCCGCTGACATCCGTGATGTCGCGCGTGATGTTCTCCTTGTGATTCGTGAGAACATCCTTCGAATCCGTGTAGAGGTTCAGGCGCGCGCCTGTCTCCGTATGTGCCTGCAGCGTGACTTGGTTTGCGACATCGGCGAGCGTCACGCCGTCGGAGCTCAGCCAGTGCGAGTCGCACGCATTCGTCTTGGCGTGAACGGTCAGCATATTGTTGAGCATTGCCGTGCCCGAGGGCGGATCGTTCTTCGAGTTGATATCGTCAAAGAGGTCGCGTCCGAAGACATCCGTACCCGTCTTGTTGACGGTATCCGATGTCGGCTCGGTCGAACCATTCTGCTTGACCATCGAGATGTAGCGCAGGTCGCCGCTGTAGGTGACGATCTGCTGCCGCACGGTGGAGAACTTCATGTTCACGCCGTTCACCGCAGCCGACCATCCGGAGCCTGCCGTCGTGACCTCGCCCGTGTTCTTAAAATTGTCCTTGATAAAGGTCGAGCCCTTGATCGCCGCAGGAATGCTGCCGACGGAGGTCGTCACACCTGCGGCATTCGCCTCTGCCTCGGTCTTATATCCCTTCGCAATCATGTCCTTATAGCCGTCCTGCACGAATTCCTTCGTATAGACCTTGCCCGTCAGGGTGTTAAGGTAATAGGTATTGCCGTCGTCGCCGTTGAGGGAGAGCATCTGATGCAGGAAGTCCGCGCTGTCGTTATCACCAACATTCGAAAAGAATGCCGACTGACGGTCGTCCAGCGTCTTTGTCACGCCGCGATGCTTGAGATCGGCAGGGCTGGACATCTGGAACGGCTGACGCAGATCAGCCTGTCCCGCAAAGACATAGCGGTCGCCAAGCTGTGTGTTGGCGAGGGAGACAATCTGCTCAACGCACGCCTTCATCTCGCGCGCGATCGCCGGCCAGTCGCCCCCCTTCTCATCCTTATCGTCGTTCGCCGCCTGAATCGTCTTTGCTTTGAACGTCTTCTGGATGTCCTCCATGCTGGAGAGTGCCGTTTCCGTCGTTTTCATCCACGAGATCCCCGCCTTGACGCTGTCCTGATAGCGGTCATTCTCACCATCGGCGACATCGTAACGCAGGAAGCGCGAGTAACCGACAGAGTCATCGGACGGGCGGTGCAGCTTGCTGCCGTCACTCTGCTCCATGAGTTTCGACTTTTCGTAGTTGATCGCGTTCAGATCTCTCTGGTAACGCTGCACCATGTAGTTGCTGCTAATACGGATCATATGTCACCTCTTACCTTCCGACCATGCCCGTGCCGTTGATCAGCTTGTCGAGCATCTCATCCATTGATGTGAGCACGCGGGAGCAGGCTCCGTACCCCGTCTGGAACTTGAGCATATTCGTCAGCTCCTCGTTCCAGTCGACCCCCGATGTGGACTGCCGCCACTGGGTAATCTGCGTCATGAGGTCATCCTGCTGCTTGAGTGTGCGGTCGATGTTCTCTGCATCTGCGCCGAGCTTACTCATCATCCCGTTGTAGTACTGATTGATCGAGACGGTGCTGATGGCGCGATCCGTATTGCGCGGATTCATCGACCCCTTTGGGTTCGCCGCAGTCGCCTGATCGACATTGAAGAGCTTGCTCAGCTCCACCGCAATCGTGCCGTCCGCCGTACCGTTGACCCAATCGTCGTTGTATGTAAAGTTTGAAGACGTACCGCTCAGTGTCGGCACGACCCGTGCACCGGTATTCTTGTTCACGACCTGCCGCGCAGCAACGAGATTCTGTCCGCCCGGTGCCGTCAGCTCGTCGCTGACCTTGAGGGCGTTGATGATCTGCATGGACTTCAGTCTGTCCGGGCTTCCCGTGACCGACGTCGCAACGGTCGTCTGAGCGGGTGGTCCCGCCGTCTTGGTGACGGTGCGGCTCGCACCCGCCGCCTCCATATAGCGCTCATCCGTCAGCGGATCGACGTGCCATGTGTACTGCATCTGGTCGTAGGTCGTACCCGTCAGAGACTTGAACTTATTCTGTCCGAAGAAGTTCAGCCACCCCGTCTGCTCTTTGTCAATGCCAACACCTTGCTTGTGCACGTCGTTGAACGTCGTGAGGAGGGTTGCGGAGATGTCCGCAAGCTGGTCAATATGCCCCTTGTCCTGCACGATGGTATCGGAGAGAGCCTTGAGAATGCCGCTCTGCGGGACGTAGCCGATGCCGCCCGCCTCCACGACGCGGATGGAGAAGTCGGAGATGCCGTACTGTTCATTGTTGATCGGCGGACTCAGTTCAAGCGTCAGCGAACTCTCGCGCTGGACGAGCGACATGCCGTTCGAGACGACCGTGTACTGCCCGTTCGCCTCCTCGTATACGTTGACATTCGTGATCTCGGAGAGCTTGTCGACAAGGAGATCACGCTGGTCGCGCAAGTCGTTTGCCTTGCCGCCGTTCGTCTCCGCGAGCATGATGTTCTTGTTGAGCTCTGCGATCTCCTTCGTGAGATTATTGAGCTTACCCAGCTGGATGCCGATCTCGTCATACTGTGCCGCGATCTGGGATTGCAGCTGCTTGGCGCACGTCTTGATGCGGTCGACGAGATTGTTTCCCTTCGTAATGACTGCCGTGCGTGAGGCGGCGTCGCTCGCATGGTCTGAAAGGTTGACCCAGGATGAGTAGAACTGCTGCATGGCGTTCAGAACACCGCTCTTCTTTGCGTCGTTGAAGATCGTCTGCACCTTGTCATAGTTCGTCTTGTACGTCTTGTAGAGGTTCTGCGCCGAGTTCTCCGACCAGTACTGCTTGTCCGCGTAGATGTTGCGCGCACGGTTCAGCGCGACGACGTCCACGCCGCCGCCGACATAGACCCCGCCGTAGAGGGACGGGCGCTCCTGATAGTTCGTCGCCGCCGAGTCGACGCGCTGGCGTGAATATCCCTCCGTTGAGGCATTCGTAATATTGTGACCCGTCGTATCGAGCGAGAGCTGATTGTTCTGGATGCCCCGCACCATCGTATTGAGTCCGGCAAATGTTGACCGCATATGATCCCTCACTCTTTCCCTATTGATCCGTTCCTTTATACATCCGCATCAAACATTGCAACCGCACGGTTCACGCCCGGAGCGGGTCCCGCCACGGGCTGCGACCTGCCGTAGGTGTCGTCTGCCACTGTGCCCGAGGCAACATTCAGCTGATAGCTGACAAAATCGGCGCTCGCCTGCAAGAGGCCGCCACAGCGCCGCACGAATTCCTGCAATTCCACCTGCCGTGCGGCAACGGCGCGCAGAACGCGCTCCACCGCCATCCGTTCGCGCAGATTCGGCTCACGCGCAAGCAGATCGGCGAGGCTGTGTGCCTCCGTCGCTGCCAGCAGCTCCGCCTGCCTGCGTGCGAGTGCACGCACCTCGGCGAGGCTGCGCTCTGCGGCTGCCGTCGGCTCTGCGACACCGCCGCCCGATGCACTCCGCGAGAGGGCATCACGCAACATGGCAAAGCGATGCGTTGCCTCCTCAGAGGCACTCAGCTGTTCCTTGAGGAGCATGAGTGCCTCGCGCGTCTCATTCGTCATCGCCGCTCACGCCTTATAGTCCAGATTCTTCTTGAGGTGCCGCACCTGCTCATCGCCGCCGCTCCCATACACGGGGTCGACCACCGCGCCGCCGATCTTGCCGAGCTGCCGATTCACTGCGATGAGTAGCCCCTCCATGAGGAAGGCATTCGCCTCGCTGCGTTCCTGCACCTCTCTGACAAGGCGGCTGAGCTTTCGGCTTGCCCCCAAGATGGAGCGATGAACCTCATCGGTCGGGGCGAGCAGAGCCAGTTCTTCCATCGTTGTCTCGGAGGTCACGCCCGGAGTCTCCTGCGCGATCCGGGCGAGCTGCGTGAGACGCTCTTTTTCGAGTGTCTGCACCGCCTTTGCGAGAAAATCCTCCTCAGCGGTCAGCTTTTCAAGCCCTGTCATATCGAGCGCCACAAGAAATCCGCGCTTCTTCTCCTGAAGCGTGCGGATTTTCTCGTACTGCGCATGGAGCTGCTCCAGCGTTGCCGTGAACCTGTTCCACATATATATGCCTCTTTAGTAGCGCATTACGAGCATCTTTGCCGCGATGTCCGTGGAGGCAGGATTCTGCGTGCGCGCTGCAAGTGCTTCCACGCGCTCCGTGCGGACATCGTCCATGCCGCGCAGCTTTTGCAGAATATCGCCGAAGCTCTGTGCCTCGCCCGAGAGTTCGAGCGCATCGGGGCGCTGCACGCCGGCCGCCGCATCCACACGGCGTGATCCTGCGGGTGCACTGCCCGCATAGAGGCGGCTTACAGCCGAGATTGCATGATTGCTGATCAACATATTCTTCACCACCTACTGTATTCCTCCGAAAATGGGTCGGAGTCCTTTCACATTCTTTATCGAAAAAAAAGGATGCATACTTAAGAATAATTTCCTAAGTATGCATCCCCTGTGCAGCGAAAGAATATCTTATTTATCGTTGAGCGTCACATAGCCGCGGCGATTTGCAGAGCCGTCGCCCTTGCCGCCTGCGCTGCTCTTCTTGGCGATTGCAGCGGTCAGCTCATCGCGCATCTCCTTCTGACACTTCTCGCAGTACTGCCCCTTATCGATGGGCGAGCCGCATTTCTCGCACGGATAGTAGAGTTCGATCCCCGTGGAGACGAAGCGTCCCTCGCGGATCATGCGGCGGATCACAGGCTCCTGTACGCCCGTCGCCTCGACGATCTCGGCGATCGTGCTCTTCGGATGGTCGCGCACATACTCGACGATCTCGCGCTCCCACTTCTCCTCTTTCTCACGGCAATCCATACAGATACGGGCGTTGTTAATCGAAACGAATACCTTCCCGCAGCTTGAGCAGTTCTTCATCTTTCCTGCCATTGACAAATCTCTCCTCTCGAATAGCGCGGATCGGGCATGTCGATGATCCGACTCTGTTTTCTCTCGTATTTTACAACAGTATGCAGGAAAAATCAATACACAGGATAGGCGATTCCTATGCCTGCGTGCGCCGCGTGAAAATGCCGCCCTCCGGTGTGAGGATGCGGCAGCTGTTCAGCACGACGCCGAGCGTCGCTGTATTGTGGATTGCAGCAGCTGCGAGCGGGCTGATCGAGCCAAGCGCGCCGAGCATCATCGCCGCAGAGTTGATAAGGAGCGTCGCCTTGAAGTTCTGGTGTACGAGGTGCATCGTCCGCTGTCCGAGGCGCAGCGCCTCCACAAGGCGCGTCGGATCCTCGGAGTGAATTGTCACCGCCGAGGACTCCGCCGCAATGTCCGTCTGCCGTCCGCCGAGGGAGACACCCACATCGGCGAACGCGAGCGCGGGCGCGTCGTTGATGCCGTCGCCGACCATCATAACCGTGCCGCGCTGGCGCAGCTGATTGACATAGCGCGACTTGTCCTCGGGCAGGATCTCCGCATGATAGGAGTCCACATCCATCTCGCGCGCAACATCCGCCGCGACCGCCTTCGCGTCGCCCGTGAGCATGACGATCTCATCCACACCGCAGCGGCGCAAGCGGTTCAGCGTCTTTTTCATCTTCGGTCGGATCGGATCCTCGATGCCGATAACGCCGATCAGCTTCTCATCGCGCGCTACGTAGAGAAGATTCTTTCCCTTCACCGACGTGATGAGATCCTCCTCGTCCACAATGCCGTTCTCCTGCAAAAAGCGACGGCTGCCGACGCGCACAATGCCGCCTGCAAAGCCCTCGAAGCCCGGCACCTCGGCGAGCATGCCGCGCGCGACAATCGTCTTGGAGGAGCGATGCTGCGGCGCGTGCCACGCCTGCTCCTCCACGTATTTCTGAATCGCGACCGCGAGCGGATGCACGGAGTGCTCCTCCGCCGACGCCGCGAGGAGGATCACTTCCTTTTCCTCGACGCCCGCCGCTGTGCGAATGAACGTGATCTCCGGCACGCCGACCGTCAGCGTCCCCGTCTTGTCGAGCACGACCGTATCCGTGCGTGCCAGTGCCTCGACGTAGTTGCCGCCCTTCACGAGAATGCCGCGCTTTGCAGCGGCGGCGATGGACGCCGACATCGCCGTTGCAGTCGAGAGTTTCAGACCGCAGGAGAAGTCGATAAAGAGCAGGTTCAGCACGCGCCCCCAGTCGCGCGTCGCCCCGTAGACAATCGCCGCGCCGAGGAAAGACACGGGCACGAGATAGTTCGCCATCTGATCGGCAAAATTCTGCACAGGCGCGCGGCGCGTCTGCGCCTCCTCGACGAGGTGGACAATGTGCGCGAGCGAGGTGTCGCCGCCCACCTTCTCCACCCTGACCACGAGTTCGCCCGCCTCAACCACGCTGCCCGCATAGACGGGTGCGCCCTCGTGCTTCATTGCGGGCGCGGATTCGCCCGTGATGGACGCCTGTGTCACCGCCGCGTCGCCGCGCAGGACACAGCCGTCGATCACAATCTTCTCGCCCGCGTGCACGGCAATCGTGTCCCCGGGGCGCACCTCCTCCACGGGCACCTTGCGCTCGATCTCGCCGTCAGGGGTCTCCTCGACGAGCCAGACATCGCGCTGCCCGAGCGAGAGCAGCCCCGAGATATGCGTGCGCGCCTTCTCCGCTGCGTAGCTCGTCAACATCTCCGCGCCGTTGCTGAGGGCGAGCAGCATGAGGCTCGACTCGGGCTTGCCCGCGAGCACGGAGGCAACGACCGCTGTCGTCGTCAGCGTGTCCGCATTCGGCTGCCGATCGCGGATGAGACCGCCGATGCCCTCCTTGATGAAGTTGCGCGAGATCCCGAGCACGAGCAGGGAGCGCAGAATCTTCACCGAGGCAAAGAGCTCGGGTGCACCGCGCCTGAGCAGCTCCATCGCCGCAAAGCTCGCGAGCGAGATCACGGCATCGCGGCGGAATTCCGCCAGCCGCTCCGTCGGTGTTGCCGCCCGCTCCGCCGCATCGCGCACGGCGCGCTCCGCAACCGCGAGAATGCGCACAGCGGGAATCTGCCCCTCATGCCAGAGATCGACGTGAGAATCGCGTACGGATGCCGCCGTTACAGCGGGGAAACGGCGCAGGCGTGCCGCCAGACGCAGCGCGTCCTCACGCGGGAGCGCAGTGCGCAGACGAATGCGTGTATGTATGAGCTTCATACCTTCCACCCTCTCATCAGCGTCAGCGCCCACCAGAGCATCTGCGAGCCCGACGGCGTATTGTTCGTGAGCACGAGCTGACGAATGCCGCGCAGGACGAATACGCCCGCAACCACAGAACTCAGATCGAGTGCGCCGCCCGTATTCCGCTGAATCCAACCGCTGAAATCATGCACCGAACGGCGTACACTCTGGGCGAGCGTCGCGGGCGGCGGTGCGGTGCGCCCCTCCGCAAAAATCTCCTCCAAGCCCTCCGCAAGCACGAGGATATGTGCCTCGTCCTCCGGCGGATAGACAAACAGGATACTGCCGGCAACCGCGTTTGCACGCACCTCTGTCACAAACGGCAGACGTGGGAGAAGCTCCTCGAGCACCTTCCCGAACTCCGGCGTCAGATACGGCGTCCGATAGCGACGCCGTCCCGAGGAGGCGTGCACGCAGACAAAGGGCGGCTCCGCCGACACCTTCATCTGTGTCGGCGCGGGCGCAGACTCCTGCGCCATACCCGCAGAGGAGGCTCCCCCCTTGCGTCCGCCGCCAAAAAAGCCCGACGGAAGCTGTGCACGCCCTCCGCGCCCGGCCATGCCAAGAAGGCTTGTCAGCGGGGATGCACTGCCCGCACGGCCACCGCCGAGGAGACTCGTCGGCAGAAAGGATGCACCGCCCCCCATGCGTCCGCCGCCAAGCAGCCCCGTGAGTGCTGCACCCCCGAGGGCAAGCCCGCCGGCGGCAGAGGAAAATCCGGATGCTCCGCCGCCCTGTGCACGACCGCGTCCGCCCCCCGTTCCGTTGGCGGAGGGGGATGTCTCCCCCGTCCCGCCCATCGACTGCCGCAGCATATTCACCAGTGACGCGCCAAGCATCAGTCCAGAGACATAGTTCATGATGCCCTCCTCCTCGCATGCGTGCGCATATAGTCCTCCACACGGCGCAGCTGCGCGTTCGCACGCAGACGCTCCGGCTCGTACGTGATAAGGATCGAGCCCGTCTCGATATTCGTCTCCACGCGCTCAATCTCCGCGAGTGTTCCAAGATGCGCCTGTACCTGCGCTTCAAGTACAGCGTTGTTCACGAGCTGCTTGCTGTAGAGACGCACGCGCCCCGGCATATAGGATGCGATATCCGTCGTACGGACGAATACATCCACCGCCGACTGCGGTATCGCATTCTTGATCGTATCGAAAATATTCATGGAAAAATCGTTTCCTCCCTTTCTTTTTATGACTATTTTTACGTCTATAATATTCTGCAGTACCTGTACCGCAGGGTCTTTTTGAAAAAGGGGCTGTGCGCGATGCCGCGCAACAGCCCCGAGCCCAGTGGAACGCTTGTTTACTTCTCCGATGCAGACTGCGCCGCAATCAGATCCTCAAGCTCCTCCTTCTGACGCTGGAGCTCCGCCAGCGAAAGATCCGCCTGACCTGCCTCAAGAGCCGCAAGCTGCTGCGTGCGCTCCTGCATGAAGCGGTAGCCGAAAATACCGGCAACCGCACCGACCGCAAGGCCAATCCAGAAATCTGTCTTCGAGAACATGATAATTCCTCCTCTGTTCTATTGCCCGAATCAGGGCGTTTTCGTTTCTTGGCGCTTTGCCTCATATCGAGTGAACGTCTCCTCATCCCCCAAAGACCGGCTTGTGGCTTCCCTGAGCAGATTCGTTCGACGATGATAATTCCTGCGCCATGAGAACCGCAGTCGTGCCGCCATCCTCTCTGGAACCATCGTGTTGTTCTCAGTATATGTGAGAATAACGAATATGTCAATAGCCCCGCGATAATCAGGAATAACTATTGACATCATACTCATGTAAATATCATTATCACTGTGTATGATAATTCCAATCATCACAACATTCCACGAAAGGGTATTCCCATGAAGATTCATCCCCGACGCTTTGCCCGCTTCCTCGGCAGCTGCCTCGCACTTGCTGTTCTCCTCTATGCACTCGCCCACCTGCCGGGCGGCGAGGACGGCGACCCGCCGACCTACAAGGCTGAGGTGCTCAGTGTCACGGAGACGGAGAACGAAATCAAGGCATTTGCCCCCGGTGCCGTGCAGTACGAAGTGCAGATACGCATCGACTCGGGGGAAGCTGCGGGCACGGAGACAACCATCTCACACCGCACACTGAACAATGCCGCCTTTGACATCCACCCGCAGGAGGGCGACAATATCATCGTACGCGACGAGAACGGCAGCTATGCCATTGTCGACTACGACCGACTGCCCGCGATGCTGCTCCTCCTCGTTGGCTTCGCCGCGCTCCTCATCCTCTTCGGCGGCATGACAGGGCTCAAGGCGCTCCTCGTCCTCCTCTTCGCCGTCCTCCTCATTGCAAAGGGACTCATTGCGTTCATCCTATTTGCCCCCTCACACATCATCCTCTGGACGATCCTCATCGGTGCCGTCATCACCCTCGCAACCCAGCTCATCGTGAACGGACGCAATGTGAAATCCGCAGGCGCCATCATCGGCACCATCGGCGGCATCCTCGTCGCGGGTCTCCTCGCCGTCCTCGCCATCCACTTCACCTATCTCACGGGCGTCTCCGAGGAGCAGGCGGGCATGCTCAAGGCACTCTATCTGAAGGACGTGGACTTCCGCGAGCTCCTCTTTTCGGGCATTGTCCTCGGTGCGCTCGGTGCCGTCATGGATGTCGCCGTCTCCATCGCCTCCGCACAGTACGAGATGAAGCTGCTCGCGCCCAAGACGAAGTTTCAGGCACTCGTCACCTCGGGGCTGAACGTCGGGCGCGATGTCATGGGCACGATGGCAAACACCCTCGTCCTCGCTTACATTGGCGGCGCGCTGCCCCTCATCCTGCTCATCTCCGCGCAGCCTGACATCTCCCTCCTGCACGTTATGAACCTCAACATGATCGCCACAGAAGTCGTCCGCTCCCTCATCGGCAGCATCGGACTCCTCTGCGCCATCCCCATCACCGCCTACGCCACCGCCTTTCTCATCACCATCCGACCACGGAGGAAAACGCCATGAAAAAGGGGCTGTTGCACGAAGTTGTTTTGACTCCGTACAACAGCCCCTGTTCGTGTTAGCGCTCAAGGCGCCCCTACCACCGCTTTGCGGTCCCCCTCCCCCGTGTCGAGCGGTCAACGTCAACCAATCACACTTCGCTAACGCTTGTGTTCTTGGGACGTTTTCCCATACGACCTGTTGCCCAATCAGCTGCGTCCTTTCGGACTTGCTTCTTGGACAGGTCAGCAACGGGGGAGGCTTTTCGTTATGGCATATTAGCTTCCCCCGTCAGAGCGGGGGAAGTGGCGAACGCAGTGAGCCGAAAGGGGCTCTCATGCAACAGCCCCTTTTTCATGCAGACATCTCTTAGGGAAGCACTGATAAATTCAGCACCGCCATCTTGACGCATCTTTTTTGCCCGCACTTTGTCGGCAAATCCTCCACAGAGCACCACTCTGCGTCCGGTTTGCCTCCTCGTTCGGACGAAAAAATCTACGCCAATCTGGCGGACTTCATTTTATCAGTGCTTCCTTAGAGATTTAGAATCCGCGCAGAAAGATCGACGGCGTCGACAATGTTTTGGCAGTCAAAGCGCCGCGCATCCAATGTAAGTTCTTCCTGCTTCACGGAATATCCCTTTTTATAGTCACTGAAAATTTCCATTTCCGGAGCCATATCCTTACGCGGGTTCGCACAAATGTTTTGATAGGATGCCAGACTCTTACCATATTGTTCTGCACCACACAGCGATGCGGCATAGAGCAGCAAACCATAAAAGCGCTCCATCCGTATATCGGTCACGGATATATGCTTCGTAAAATAATCAAAATAATCATCCCTGAACAGATCTGCATCAACGTCCCCCATCTCCTGCAGGCGTGCAAGACTCATATAAAATGGGTCTTTGTCTGCTGTATCGATATGCGGTACTCTGTATTCCGCCTCGCGCAACACATAGGTACTGGCGGGTTCATCTGCTCGTTTTTCCCCCAGCCCTACAAGGGATGCCCCCATAACAGTCGTATCAAAAAGCACTGTACCTGCGCCTATGGATCTTCCCGACATCCCGGCAACACAAAGAGGGCATTGAATATGTACGACATGATCGTTCAGGAGGAGGCTGACCGCAGCCATATAGGCATCCTGGGCGGGTCCATCAAGCAGTCTGCCCGTCTTTTGCAGAATCGTTTTCAAATAATCGCGCCGAAAACCCGAGTTAATATATAGGAGCGGCAGGTTGTAAAAAACGTCATCGATATGAGACATAATATCATCATAATGCGAATACATTCCAAACTGCTCATAGGGCGCTGACCCCTCTGCCTCGTACAGCGGAACCCTCAAAACACTGCGCCCATGCGGCAAAAATTGCGGCCATGTATAGAAGCCCCTCCGCCACGTGAACAAGGGTTCGTTCGGGTGATCCATGAGAGCCTGCTGCAGACAGCTGAGTGCCCACGGATAAACCCCATCGTCCGCTCCGATGGCAAAGATAAAGGAGCCGCGCGCATGAAGGAACGCGAACTCAAAGCTCTTATCCAAGGAAAGCGGTGTCATGGGTCTATAATAGGCGATATGTGGATCATCCAGCTCCTCACAGAGGTCGCGCACGGCATGACAGCCCTCGTCCGAATTATCACTCACGACGATCTCATAGCTTCCCCCGTAATTCACGGAGAGGCAGGTCTTCAAAGTATGGCGCAGCGTATCTGCCGCGTTTCGCACAGGAATGACAATCGAAAAATCGCAGGAGGGAGGAGCCGCGAGCAGCTCCTCTGCAGATTCACCGTATAGATAGGAGATGTACGTCAGATAATCTCCCGTCCACGCAACTGAAAGCCCATAGGAGAACTGTGACGGCAGGCAGGGTGACAATCGCTGAATGCCGGCTGCCAGCGCTGTTCGTGCGTGGAGTTCACCCATGCGCCCATCACGGGCAAAGACGATCAGAGGCGCCTGCTGCGTGACGCTGCGCGAAAGCAGCCGAACGACGGCCGGCGTCGCATCTGCGGGTGTGCCGGAAGCTGTGCGGCATTTTCCCACGACAAGTTCAATGCGATCCTGTACGGTACGTGCCTCCTGCACACAGGATAGGGCATAGGCTTTCTCATCTTGGTCAGACTGCACGTCATTGCGCTCACGCAGGAGGATGACATTTTGCCCCAACAAGCGCAGTGCATGGGCAAGCACTTCCATATCCCCGTCCGCACCCGCCCCTGCATCCTCAATCAACAGGAAGGTATAAGAACCGCCGTCGGTAAACATCCGTACCAGATATCCAAAAGCCCCGCTAAGGGCAGGATGTGAATAGGGCTGCCCTGCGTCTTGGATGATATAATTCTCATATTCCTCCATTCGGCCTGTCTGTTTGCAGTATGCCATCATCAGCACAGAGGAAAAGAGCGTATTGCGCACCGCATAGTATTGGTCTGCAAGCGCACGCAGATCCTCCAGTGACCCTCCCACAGCAAAAGACGCCTTCATTTCACCGAGCAGGGCAAACGCCTTTTGTGGCAAGATCCCGGTCTGATAGAATTCGGATAAAAACTCGAGTTGCCGTTGCTCAGGTGATCCTTCCGGAAACGTACCGGCTTTAAGTGCAAAGAGGTCGGACAGCCCCTCCTGCGGACAGAACTCCTGCACCACGTAGTCGATCACATTGCGGCAATACGCCAAGGGCTCCCCCTTGACAAGCATCAAGGCAACCTCTGCTGCGATGTAGGGGAGACGCTTTGGGTAGATGCTGCGCAGCTCCGACAATCCCGTCTCGGCTCTCTGAAGATCTTCCGGCATACCGCGCTCGATCCATTCCCGTATCTGCCGCACACGTGACAGATATTCCAACTCCGTCATGAACATCCCCCCCTGTTTCATCAGCTCACACCCTAAATATCCCCAGGAAAAACATCCGCACGGACAAGCTCTCCTCCACATCGATCGGCAAATACTCATCGGAACAAAGCAGCGGCTTCATCCGTTCCGTTAACGGAAGATCGCTACGGAATATCACGGAGTAAGTTTTTAGCTGATGCAGAAAAGCATGCGTATGAAGTGCATTCAAAAGCTGTCGATAGGGAATACTGACATAACCCCGAACTTCATTCTCAAGCACATACACATCCCGCAGGCCTTTGTGCAGGATATAATCCAATTCATAGGCACTGCCCGCATTGCGCACGGGCAGCAGCAGCATCCCGCCCGGTGCAAGGAGTGCATAGAGGCCCTCCAGATCAGCAATCACATCCTTAAGAGGAAGCTCATCCAGATAACAGCCCGCTGAGATGATATCGTATTGCCCCATGTTTTTCCCGACAAGATCCTCAATCCCGTTTACGCTCATTGTCTCGTTGAAAAGGTAGCTTGTATCCGGCAGATATTGTGCATCAAAGACTGCTGCTGTCATATGCGGAACAAAACCACTGCGTCGATATGCATTCACAAAATCGCACGCGAAATCTCCAAAGCGAGGTTCGAGCATCAACACGCGTTCATCTGCACGAAGATCGTGCCACGACCACACAGCCTCCACACCAACGAAGCTGCCCCGCGCATCCCATGCATCCACGCCCCATTTCTCATAGTAGACGCGACGCATCTCATCGAGTGCATTTCCCGCCGCCTTGCGGCGTCCCTCGCCAAGTGTCACGCTGCCGAAGTGGTGCACGAACGTATCCTTCAGGAGGATCTGCCGCCATCCACTGCGGCGCAGGAGTGTCGAGAGGTCATCATCCACGAATTCAGCCCGTGTGAAGACAGGATCGGCAGCACAAAAGCGCACCAGATCGCAGCGCACAATATGGAGGAAGGGCATCAGCTGGCTGTGCTCCTCCCAGAGCGCAGGGTTTAGTTGGTTGTGCGCAGCGGCAAAGCGCTGCATCTCCGCCATGCCCTCGAAGGTGTTCGTATAAGGCACGGGAATCCCCTGCCCATTGGATATACTCCCCTCGTTGCAGGTCGGAACAGCCGTACCGATGCGGGCATCGGACTCCATGCACGCGAGCAAATGCTCCAACCAGTGCGGCGTTGCGACGACATCGTTGGAGAAGCCGACGAAGTACTTCCCCTCCAGAATATGCGTGTACGCATATGTCCCAAGGATATTATGGCGCAGATTCATGACCTTTGCATGCGGGATGCTCTCAAAATAGGCACGCGTCCCGTCATCCGAGCCATTGTTGAGCAGGATCAGCTCAATATTCCCCTTGGAAAAGTCCGTATATGCGAGGATGCTCTCCAAGGCACGCATCGTATACTCGAGCTTGTTGTATGCCAGCAAAACAATGGAGACATCATATCGCCACACCTTCGGCGGCGCATCGTGCAGCGCCTTGACCCGCTCCATGACATCAGCGCGGTACAATGCCCGCTTTTCCTCCGACGGGAGAACCTCTGTGCAAAGCTCCCACAGCCTCTTCATCTCCAGAACGAAGGGGCGGATCTCCATGCGAATGATTCGCTCGTAGAGCTCAGGTTGGGCGCTGAGATCGTCAATGGATGCCTGTATATTCCGGGCATAGAGACAGATTTGGCGACGTATGCCCTCTGCTTCTCTCGTCTCTGTCTCGATGTGAACCGCAATCTCCCGCAGCTGCTTCAAAATCTCTACCGAGGCATCATCGAGTGCCCCTCTCTCGGCCATTCCGGCAATATAGTCCATCCCCTCGGCAGATAGCGCGAGGAGCTCCCTGACCTGTCCCTGATTCAACCCGTCATCACTCCCATACACGGCATACAGCCGCAGTTCTCTCCCGGCAGATGTTCCTGGGGAAGCACTGATAAATTCAGCCCAATCATCTTGGCGCATCCTTTTCGCCCTGCCTGTGTCAACAAATCCTCCACATAGCCTTTGCTATGCGTCCGGTTTGTTTCCTTGGCAGGACAAAAATTCTGCACCAATCTGACGGACTTCATTTTATCAGCGATTCCCTAGGCACCGAAACATCGCTGCAGCAGCTCTTCCGCAGCATCATCAATGCAATCCTCCGGCCAGAGGCCATAACGGTACTGCGTGCACTTTTTGCAGACAGGATATTCGTGCTTCCTCCTTTGCAGCTGCTTCCTGCGAAACTCCTGCAGAATCGGCCCTTCCCAGATGTCACGCAGATGCCGGCGCAGGATATTCCCTGCCACGATCGGCTTCTCCGACATGCAGCAGGGCAGAAGATCCCCGTCGGGATTGATCTGCAGGAAGTAAAATGCCTGTGGGCAGATCTCCGCCTCTTGCACGGCAACGCCGCCCATGGTTGAATCGAAGCTCTCCTGCTGGAATTCCTTCGCGTAGTCAATCTCCGTTGCAATCGGAACCAGATGCTCGACTGCGATCTCATCGGCATAGGCGCCGAACATCCGAATGAATTCTTCCTCACTGTGCCCCTTGAGCTCTACGTCTAGGATTTTCAGGTAGACCTTCATCGATCCCCGATGCTCATAGAGATATGCAAGCGTCTCCAAAAACTTCTCGAAGTCTATCTTTGCATCACACATCTCCTCATAGCGTGCAGCGTCGAGACCCTGCAGGGAAATCCGCAGCCGATCCAGCCCCGCATCGACAAGGCCGTGAATCATCTTCTCCGTGAGCAGCACACCGTTCGTGACAAGATCAACCGCCCCTGCGACGCCCTTCTCCTTGGCATAGCGCACCATCTCAATGATATCTGGATGGAGCAGCGGTTCGCCGTATCCGGCAAAGTGGAACGCCTTCGTTCCGCCCATCTCCGTCAGTTCATCGACGAATTTCCGATAGATCTCCATCGTCATCAGGGTCTCTGTGCACGTGCCGCGCCGCTCCTCCGGGGGCAGCGCCTGGATGCAGTAGCGGCATTTAAAATTGCAGGCGTAGATCGGAAATATCGTAATCGAGTACGGAGCAGACAGGGGGATCGTATCCCGCAGCAGTCTCCGTGTGCCGTTGATCGGCTTGCCATCCATGCGTTTCGTTTCCATTGATATGCTCTCCTAATCCTGATCCGATCTGCCGCAGCCTCCGCGGTCTTCCCGCGTGCGTTCAGTCGGCAAAGCAGCGTACAAGCAGTTCCTCAGCCGCATCGTCGATATTGTCCTCGGGCCAGAGGCCATAGCGATAGTAAGTGCAGCTCCTGCAGACGGGATACATGTCCTTTTTCTTCGCCAGCTGATTTTTCAAAAACATGCGGCGCACCCTCCCGCTCCAGATTCTTGTCAATTTATCTTGTTTTATATTGCCTAAAATGATCGGACGCTCTGACATGCAGCAAGGAAGTATATCTCCGTCAGGGTTCACCATCATGTAGTAGAAGGGCTGCGGACAGACCTCCGCAGGTTTGACGGTCAATCCGCCCATCGTTACATCGAAATCGTCTCTCTGAAATTCCTTCCCGTAGTCAATCTTCTCTGCGAGAGGAATGAGATGCTCTACGGCAATTTCGTCGGCGAATTTGCCGAACATCTCCACAAACTCCTCCTCCGTATGCCCCTCCAGCTCCGCATCAATGATCTTGAGGTAAAGCCTGATCTGCCCTTTGTGCTCATGGAGATACTGAAGCGTCTGGAGAAATTTCTCAAAGTCGATCTTGGCCTCGCACATCTCCTCATAGCGTGCAGCATTAAGTCCCTGCAGGGAGATGCGCATATGATCAAGCCCCGCATCGACAAGCCCATGAATCATTTTCTTCGTGAGCAGCACGCCGTTCGTGACAATATCAACCGTTTCTGCGACGCGTTTCTCTTTCGCATAGCGCACCATCTCAACGATATTAGGGTGTAGCAGAGGCTCTCCGTAGCCCGCGAAGTGGAATGCCTTGGATCCGCCCATCTCTGCCAGTTCATCGACGAATTTCCGGTAGATTTCCATCGTCATCAGGGTCTCTGTACAGGTGTTGCGCCGCTCCTCCGGCGGGAGGGACTGCATGCAGTAACGGCATTTAAAATTACAGGCGTAGATGGGGAACACCGTGATCGAATACGGCGAGGGGAGGGGAATCACCTCCCGCAACAGTCTCCTTGCCCCGTTGACCGGTTTGCCGTCCATGCGTTTCGTTTCCATAACTCCTTGTCTCTCGCTCTCTATCCTAGAATACACAGTCAGTCTCTGACAGCACGCCGTACGCTTTCCGCCATATAGTCGATCTTCTCATCCGTCAGCCCGGGATAGACGCCGAGCCAGAACGTGTCGTTCATAATGCGGTCGGTCGTATCGAGTGTCCCCGCAATGCGATAGCCCTCACCCGAACGCCGCATCTCATCAAAGCAGGGATGCTTCGTCAGATTCCCCGCGAAGAGCATGCGCGTCTGAATGCCGTGCTCCTCGATATAGCGCACAATCTTCGTGCGGTCGATCCCTTTGCGGCAAGTCAGGAGAAAGCCGAACCAGCTCGGATGCGCGTGCTCCGTCGCCTCCGGCAGGATGAAGAACTCCTCCATGTCCACAAGTGCCGCACGCAGACGCGCGAAGTTGTGACGGCGCCGCTCGACGAAGGACGGCAGCTTTTTCAGCTGCGCAACGCCGACCGCCGCCTGCATATCCGTCGCCTTCAGATTGTAGCCGAAATGCGAATAGACATACTTATGATCGTAGCCGCGCGGCAGTTCCCCGTCCTGCCGGTCAAAGCGATGTCCACAGAGATTATCCTGCCCTGATGCACAGATGCAGTCGCGCCCCCAGTCCCGCAGGGAGCGCACAATGCGGTGCAGCAGGGCATTATTTGTATAGACTGCGCCCCCCTCGCCCATCGTCATATGATGCGGTGGATAGAAGCTCGACGTACCGATGTCGCCAATCGTCCCCGTATAGCGCTTCTCGCCATTCAGCGTATACTGCGAGCCGAGCGCGTCGCAGTTGTCCTCGACGAGCCAGAGATTGTGCCTGTCACAGAACGCCTTGACCGCCGCAAGATCGAATGGATTGCCGAGCGTATGCGCGATCATGACCGCCTTTGTCCGCGCGGAGAGCGCCCCCTCAAGGAGGGTGACATCCACGTTATATGTCGGAAGCGTCACGTCCACAAAGACGGGGATCGCTCCGTACTGGATGATCGGCGCAACCGTCGTCGGGAAGCCCGCCGCCACCGTGATGACCTCGTCCCCGCGCCGAATGGTTCGCTCTCCGAGGAGGGGCGAAGTGAGCGCCATAAAGGCGAGCAGATTTGCCGACGAGCCCGAGTTGACGAGCGAACAGTGCTTTACGCCCAGATATGCGCCAAGACCGCGCTCGAACTCATCCGTATAATGCCCCGCTGTCAGCCAGAACTCGAGCGCGCTCGAAACGAGATTCTCCATCTCCTCGTGATCGTAGACACGCGCCGCATAGGGCAGCCGATCCCCCGGCGTGAAGTCCGCCTTCGGCGTATGGTATTTTTCGCAGTATTCCCGCACGAGCGCAAGGATCTCCCCACGCATTTCCTGCTCAGTCATTCGCTTGCTCTCCCTCATATCACACAGAATTCCAGCCTACGCAAAGAACGCATCGATCTGCTGCTCTGTCACCGCACGCATATCCGCGTCCGCTTCCCACGCCTTTGCCCATTCCACCGTCTTCTCCACTGCCTCACGGATATGCCAGCGCGGCTGCCAACCGAGCTCCGCCTTGAGCTTCGAGCAGTCGAGCTTCAGGAAATGTGCCTCGTGCGGGCCGCCGTCCGCGTGCGTCTGCCAACGCGCGCCCGCGCCCCATGCACGGCAGAAAATATCGGCAAGCGCGCCCGTTGTCACGCAGTCCGCATCGTCGGGTCCAACGTTCCACGCGCCGACAAGACGGGGATTCTCCGCCTGCTGCGCTGCAATCGTGAGATAGACCGAAAGGGGCTCCAAAACATGCTGATAGGGGCGCGTCGAGTGTGGATTGCGGATCTCGATGACCTGCTCGCGCACTGCAGCGCGGATACAGTCGGGGATGATGCGGTCGGGCGCAAAGTCTCCGCCGCCGATCACATTGCCCGCGCGCGCCGTCGAAAGGCGCACACCGCCGTCCGCGAAGAAACTCTGCCGATAGCTGTAGACCGCAAGCTCCGCGCAGCTCTTGCTCGCCGAATACGGATCGTAGCCCATCAGCGGCTCGTTCTCGCGATATCCCCACGCCCACTCTTTATTTTCATAGACCTTGTCCGTCGTCACCACGAGCGCGGACTGCACCGTGTCCGACATGCGAACACATTCGAGCAGGTTGACCGTGCCCATCACATTCGCCGCAAATGTATCGACGGGCTGACGGTAGCTCTCGCGCACAATCGGCTGTGCCGCGAGGTGCAGCACAATCTCGGGTTTCGCCTCATCAAATGCGCGTGAGAGCGCAGAGAGGTCGCGCACATCTCCGCGAATATCCCGCATTTCCGTCAAAATACCAAGACGCTGCAACGCCTCCGCGCCGCCCTCCGTCGGCACATCGAGCGCATAGCCCGTCACCTCTGCCCCTGCTTGGAGGAGGAGAAGCGAAAGCCACATCCCCTTAAAGCCCGTATGGCCTGTGAGGAGCACGCATTTTCCTTTGTAGAAATTAAGGTTCATCATCTGATTTTTCTTCCTCCGAAGACTGTCGATCCACCCCCGATTGTTTCTCTTTGATCTGCTTGCTCATCTCGCTCACAATGCATTTGATGTTATGAATATAAGTCTCCACAGTGTCCTTTGTTATTACACAGCGTACGGCGTTTTCAGATTGTCGATCCGATTGATGTGCAATGCGATTGCGATGATCATATAAATTGTCAATCGCTGATCTCAACTCTTGTATGGGGTCTATTCCCTTCCCACGCTGATAAATCGCATCAGAAACACGACTGACCCCAACGTCAATAAGATGACACACCTCTTTAAAGGACTCATACGACATATATGGTTTCCATGAATATGTCACATCGATCCAATCCTTCAGCCATGTATCATCGGGATGCTGGGCAATGGCATCTTCAATATATGTCATCTGAACAGGCAAATTGTTGTATTTTTTTGTTGGTAAAAAGCCGTTGTCCCTATGATATATTGCCACTATGCCGAACTTGATGACTTCGTGAAGATAAAAATCAAAAGCACTGTCCAAGGCAACAATCTGCGCCCTCAACACCTCTTCGGCAACACATTCATCCAGCGCAGAAATATCCTCTATGCAATTGAGTTGTTTCTGTATCAGATCAAGGCTCTCTTGAAAATGGTGATCAATATCGTCAATACGAAAAACGATCACATCCCTGCTTGGTTTTGTATCAACTTTCCGATCGGCTAAAGATAAGTCTCGCTCCATCGCCATTATACCGTCACATCGCTCTCAATAACACTGTTGATAAGCTCTTCATTCAGCATGGGAATAGCGCCATATTTCCCTTCGATATATCGCGCGGATACATTTTCATTCTTCCGAACATTTCTGAGCTCCACAAGGGAATAGAGATCCGTTGCACGATCTTCATTAAGTTCCGTGAACCAAATCTGATCCCTGCGGAACAGCTCCAAATCGAGCAAATTTGTATCATGCGTTGTAAATATAAGCTGCGCAAACTTTTCGGGCGCATTTGCATAGAACAGTTTGATCAGTTGTGTCACAATATTTTCATGCAGCCCCGTTTCCAGTTCGTCGCATATCAGTATCCTTCCCGTGCTTAGAATCTCAATAAACGGACATATGATCTGAAATAATTTTTTGATTCCTGTCGACTCTTCCGACATCAGATCTGTTGCAAATTTTTCATAAATTAGGCGTGCTCTAACAGATCGGATTTCGTGTCCTTGATCTTCCAGCAAAGCACGAACCGGCTCCGGAATCTTATCATTCATTTTGCTAAGATCTACAGTTTCTAACTTTGTCTCAACCCCCTTTACTTCCGTACCCAAATATGCCAGCACACGCATGAACGCCTCTTTGACTTTAGGATCTTCATTCATCGCTTCAATCGAGTGTTCCATCCAATTGTTCATGCTAGGTTCATCGATTGCTGTTTTATAAAGGAGAAGTCCCTGCTGAAAGAATAAAAAAACATTTTCTGTCTCTGGTACAGAGGAAAAATTTGCGGCACAAGACAAAAACAGACGATTTTCTTTGAGCGCCCTCATAGCAAGCGCAAAGGGTTTTTGATATGTGCGACCAAAGGTAAGTGTCAATCCCTTGCGTTCAAAAATCCTTGATTGTTTCTGATTCGGGAAATGGTATAGATACTCCTCGTTGATCTCACCATCGAGAATCGAAAACCCATAGGCATAACGAACATTCTCAATCACAAATTGAAACTCAAAGCTGCTCGGCATGTCCTCCGAGCTCAATTTGTGCGGACGCAGAGGAATCGGCTCTCCCGGCTGATTCCGAACGCTGTTGGCAATCATGTTCTGAGCAAAGGCGATTGCGGAAACGAAATTGCTCTTACCCGATCCGTTCGCCCCATAGATGGCCGCCATACGCAGAATGTTCGAGCCATTATACTTCTTTGTCCGATCCAACATCGAGGTATCACTTGACGCCTTCATGGAAAAATCTATTTTCTCTTTGATCGACTTATAGTTACTGCACGAAAACTGCAACAGCATAAATCATACCCCCTTGTAAGGAGCGTAGTATTTTTTGTCCAATTTGTCAACTGAATTTGCACAAACGATGCAAATTCAGTTGTATTTTTCTCTTTTTTAACGTTTTACCCCCTCAACAAAACTCACCTTTGCCCTCCATCCTGTATCAGCCTGTATCTTTTCCACAGATGGGCGCATAGACGTGGGCGGACGCTCGGACATGCCGTAGGCGATCTGCAGGTCAGGCGCGAGTGCTGTCCGCAGTTCCTCGGTGAAGGAGCGCAGAGGGCGCACATCGCCGTGCGCAATATTATAGACCTCGCCCGCCCTGCCGCGCAGGAGGAGCGCCGTCATCGCCGCCGCTGCATCCTCTGCATGGAGATAGTCCCAGAGCTGCGTTCCGGCTGTCATCTGCGGTATCTGTCCACTGCGCAACGTACGAGCGAGATAGGAGAGGAGCGTTGTCTCCGACTCATAGTCTCCGTAGACGCTGAACACGCGTCCCCAGACCCAGTCGATACCGAGCTGCTGCGCACGCAGACGCGTCAGATGAAGTGCCGCGACCTTCGCAGCCCCATAGGGGGTGACTGGCTGCGGCAGAAGTATCTCCTCCATGATCTCGTTCGTCACGCCGTACTCCGCCTGTGAGCCGATGCCGAGAAAGCGACGGCAGCCGATCACGCCAAGTGCCTCCACAAAATCCAATGTGGAGGAAAGGCTTGCGCGCTGTGCTGCAAAATCCGTACGTCGCGAATCCCACGCCAGATGCACCGCATAGTCACACGGCGCAGCGATCTGTTCAGGCAGACGCGAGATCTCCTCCATTGCAAGGGGAATGACGCGCAGATGCGGATGCTCCGCAAGCCGCGCATTGCTCGGAGAGTTCGGACGCACAATGGCATCGACAAGAAAATCATGTGCAAGAAGAAAATCAACGAGATTCCATCCCAGAAATCCAGCCGCACCTGTAACAATCACACGCTCCATCATGCCCTCCGCACGCCGTCATGTTCCAAGACAGCACGCACGACATGCGGATATTGTTCCTCGAGCAGGCGTACAATCTCCGAGGAGTAGCTCCCCGCCATGACGAGCACAGCGCCGATCTTCCCCTCACGCAGCACGGAGGGCGCAACAATCGGAATATGCGTTGCAGGCGTGAGCTTGTTCTGCTTGAAGTCTGCCGAGTCGAGCACCACGTCGATGCGCCCCACCATCCCGAGCAGCGAGAGATCGGCAAGCGCCGCGTGTCCCGCTCCCCAGACCGCCGTCCGAAGACCGCGCCCCTCCATTTCGGAGAGAAATGCATCCACACTCTTCGTCACACGATCCTGCTGCGCAAGGAATCCACTGACATCCGGCGCGCGCCTCTTTCGCACCTCGGCAGACAGTACATAGCCGTGCCAGATGGAGCTGCACGCGAGCACCTCGAACCCGCAGTGCTCGAGCGTTCGCCGCAAGGTATCCTCGGTGAAGTAAAGCAGATGATCCTGTATGAACTCCGAATAGAGATGCTCACGCAGCACCATATCGACATCCGGCACCTCGACAATGCCCACGGCATCATCCGTCAGATTCCGCGCGATCCTGCGCAGATAGGCGCATGGGTCGGGGTTGTGCTCGAGGAAGCTCAGGATATAAAACGCATCGTAGGGCGCACCGGGGATCTCCTCCGCACCCTCCTCGAGGAATTGCTGATGTACGCGCAGCCCCTCCGCCGCTGCCTGCCGTACAAGCGTCTCGCTGTACTCGATGCCCTGCACATCCGCGCCCGCCTCCTCCATCATGGAGAGGAATTCGCCGCCGCCGCAGCCGATCTCAATGATCCGCTTGCCCTCCAGATGATAGCGCGCGATCCAGTCGCGGAACTGCTGCACGCGGAACGCACGCATCTCGGGAGAGACGCGCGTCGCGCGAATGACCTCGCGATAGTAGGGGACAGGCGCCCCGTCCAGCTGCATCATGCCGCAGTATGGGCATACGAAAAGGCGCAGATCCACGCCCTGCTCCGTCTCTGCTTCCTCGGGAGCGGGGAAGAACTGCGCCGATTTCGGCATATTACGGTATTCAAGCAGGGGCTCTCCCCCCATTTCCTGTGCACATATACGACAATGCAACGTAGACCCCTCCTACGGCAAATCAGATCACGGCATAGCAGACCGTTTCGCAGAATACAGGCGTATGATGTCTGAGATACAGACGATACTCCGGTACGATCGAATGGATGTAGAGCGGTATCTCGAAGAGATCAGAGATTGAATGATAGACACAGATCGCAAGATCGGGACGGCAGCGGCGAATCAGCTGCTCTGCACCGCGCAGCGCAGCCCGCTCCGCCCCCTCGATGTCCATCTTGATAAAGCTGACATCCTCTCCCTGCAGATGATCGTCCATACGGACAATCTCCCCGCGCGTACCGACGGACGAAATCGCCGATGCCGAAACAACATCGTCATAGTAAATCTGCTCATTTCTCTCACCCACGCCGCAGTTGTACGCAAGCAGTTCTCCTATGCACCCATGGACATTCTTTATGTTGTCCTGCAACACACTGTAGTTCTGCTGCGTGAGTTCATAGGCAATATATTTCCGGAACGGATAGCCGCGCCGCAGGAAATCCTCCATCGTATCGCCCGTATATGCCCCGCAGTCCACGAGGACGGATGCCTCTGTAAAGCGAATGATATCATCCTGAAAATACTGATCGCCCTGACATACTTCTCCATAATATTTCTGGTTACCGAAGCCCGGCTCAAACTTAAAGAAGCCCTCGAGCTTTGCGAGCAGGACATCTCTCGAACGCTCATCCGCGAGAAGGTCAAAACACCTTTCTACACGTGCAGCAACATCTGCGGGGTTGACAGAACGAAGGTCATCAAACAGACTGTTCAAATAGAAATCCGGCATATCCAGCACACGCCGAATGTTCATGTCCGCAAGCTGCGCTGCAACAGCAGCTCCACTCATGCCGACACCGATGACGACAAGGGGATCTGTAGCCTCCCTCAGCTGCTCCGGAGAGATGCAGGAAACGCCCTCCATCTCCGTTCCCCAGCGGACGGCATTATTGTCAACAAAGGCCGCAAGCTGTCCGCCCATATCGCGCACGAGATGGGCAGCCCACTGTCCCATCTGTCCCGTGCCCCAGAGATAGACCGGCTCACCATCCCGGAACATCTGCTGTACTGCAGCACGCCATGCGCTGCGCGCCTCCATCACCGCCGTGAAGTTTTCACTCAGCAACCGGACAGCCGTCTCTTTCTGATTTCCCATCGTATGCCCCTAGACCACTGCATCCCACAGATGCGCTGCAATAAAGATCGTATTGTACTTAATGGTCGTATATTCGATATATCCGTGGTCTTTCATAAACTGCATCATATGTGCACGCGAGCTGTCCAGATGATCCATCTCGACCATGATGACCTTCGGGCAAAAGCGCGTGTAGTCGAGCGCAGTCAGGATCTTTTCGTCCTCCCCCTCCGCATCGACAAGCAGGAGGTCAGGAGTCTCCTCCATCCGCTCAAGGATCGTATTGATGCCGAACACATCGACCGGAATCTCATACACTTCGTTGTGCGAAACACCGTCCCATGCCTTGTGATGCTCATACGAAAGGCTGCTGACCGTGGAGCTTTTGCTCGCAAAGAACAGCTTCTGCGCGCCGTCTCCCTCTGCCGAAACCGCCGCGTGCAGGAAGCAATCCTCGGAACGCGACATCCGAATGAGCTCCCCCACCGCGGGAAGCGGGTCAACGAGGAGTCCGCGTGCGCCGAGCCGGTAGAGATTGTACGTGTTATTGAAGCGTACGGGGTCGTTCGTCCCGATCTCCAAATAGGAAAGCCCCTCAAAGGAGAGTCCCAGCTCCCGGCAGAGCAGCATAAGCACGGCATCCTCGGCATTCTCACCGTAGAATGTGCGCAACGGCGGCACCTGCTTCGCAAGCTCATAATAAAGCACGCGAATCTTTTCCAGCGGAACATGGAACTCCTCCAACAGATCCGCGACAATGCTGACGGGGTCAGCCGTAACGAGCACCAGATCAAACTCTGCAAGGCGCTCCTTCAGCTCATCCTTGCAAACGGCACCCTCCGGCGGCATACGCGTCACATCCTGGTCACAGTATCCCGTCACACGAAAGTGCGTCGCGACCCATTCCCGATGCTCCTGATACTCTTTGCCAAGGCCGTAGACCAGTGTCCTCTCGTTCATCCGTGCATTTCCTCCCCGATTGGTCGGCGCAGCTGCGCAACCGGCACATCGTCAATATCATCCCGCGTATAATGCGCGCTCTTGTAGACCGAGCAGCCGCGGCAGCTGATGTTCTCGCGGTTGCGCTTCTCAAGCTGCATGACCTGAAAATCGTAGAGTTTCCATCCGTTCCAGATGTCTGCGAGAGACTCGTCCAGCACATTGCTGAGGTTCGTGCCGCCGTACCAGTCGTTACAGCAGGGTGATACCGCCCCATCCGAGCGTACGGCAAGCGTGGTAAATGGCATGGGACACGCCGCACGCCCCGTCATCTGCCGCTGCACCTTGCCAATGTCATCGCCGTAAAGGCGATCGATAAACTGCTCGCCCTCAATCTCCACCCAGCTGTGCGGCTCGTCGATATAGATCTCATCCGCCACGTCGGCATAGGCATCGCGAAAGATTTGATTTTCCGCTTCGTCAAAGGTGTTCAGCATCTTGCACGCAATGAACGGCCGCTCACTCCCCATCTCCCGCTTTACGCGCTGGAGCATGAGCAGGTTGTCGTGAACGCGCTGCATGGGCACATTGGAATCCGTAATCGAGAGATGCTTCTCCGGGATTGCGGAGTAGATCGACACGCGCAGATAGTCAAGACCGCCGCGCACGAGTCCGCGACATATATCCTCCGTCAGGAGCGACGCATTGCTCGTTGTCTCGATGCGGTCGGCAATATCCGCCGTATGTGCCTCGGCGAGCATCTCCGTAAAGTGCGGGTTCGTGAACGGCTCGCCGTAGATACAGAGCTTCAGCACCTTGAATCGCTCGCCCTCCCACGCCTTTGCCTGCGCGATAACGCGGCGAAAGAGCCCCATATCCATCGTCTGCCGCTTGTCCTTGAATTTCTCCTGCGCCGCACTTTGAAAGCACATGCGGCAACGGAAGTTGCAGGAGCTGCTCGGCTCGATCAAAAGGGTATAGGGCTTTGCGAGCGGGATGACATCGCGAAGGTCATGCCGTTTGGTGTTTTTCAGCTCAGTGTAACGAACGATCTCCATCATTTATCATCCTTGACGAAATCCTCTTCCGAAAAGGCTTCTTTATAGCTGATCGGAAGTTTCTTCCCGTAGAATTTCGACATATGGTTCTTGATGAAACGGCGGTCGACACCCGAGAGACAGATCGGACTGTCCTGTCGGAAATGGCGGATCGACAGACCGCGCTCCATAATCTCAGCAAGCGTATCGTCAAAGACATTGCCGATTGCAATGTGGATGAAGACGCAGGGCATGACATCCCCGTATTTCGTCACCTCGAGAATCTTTTTGACGGCGCCGCAGGATCCCTGCTTCTCATGGTAGGTCGGGAAGGTATCAAGATGCAGTACAGGGTACTTTTCATGCAGTTTCCGTATATATTGCAAGTCAGAACCATCGACCAAGATTTCCTCATGCCCCTCCCAGCGTCCGATCGCCTTGCCCAGCATGATGTCTACCTGAATGTCGTTCTCCTGACAGTATGCTGCCATGCGCTCCGTCTCCAGCGTGCGGCAGTTCTGGTGGGTGAATACGGTCTGTGCCACAGGCTGCAGATCTGCAGCCACGGCATTCTTGAGTGCGCGCAGCGCTGCGCTCGTCTGCCCCTTGTCGTGGAACGACGGTCCGTCCTCGTCAATGCAGTCGAGGCTGATCTTTACTTTATCAATGCCGATGGATCTCAGCCACTTAGCCTTTTTCTCGCTCAGCAGAGCACCGTTTGTGCTGATGAAGAGATGAAACCGATCCGGGCCAATCGCCTTGACAACATCCTCCAGATCGGGGAACATCAGCGGCTCTCCGCCGGAGATCCCCATCTGGGCAAGCCCCATGGCATCAGCCTGATCTGCCACGTGCCCGATCACCTCCGGGGTAAGGCTCCGCTCCTTCGGGGAAAAACAAAGGTTGCTGCAGTGCGGGCAGCTCATATTGCAGCGGTAATCATAGGTAAACTCAATGATCGGCGTATACTGCCCACGCGCGTGCAGTTCCTCGTACTTCTCGAATTTTGCAACAACCTTCGGCTTGATTTTACGCAGTTTTTCGCGCTTATCATGCTCCGTTCTCTTCTGGTACTCAGTTCTTTCCATAATCCTTTATTCTCCTACGAGACCGCATAGCATACGGTCTCCATCTCATCCTTGTCGTGATGTCTGAAGTAAATTTTATAGGCAGGGTTGAGCTGCAGGATCATCGCAGGGATCTCCCACAGATGTTCTGCCTTATGATAGGTGCAGATCGCAAGTTTTGGCGTCTGCATGCGGATGATCTGCTCCGCCCCGCGCAGCGCCAAAGGTTCTGCGCCCTCAATATCCATTTTAATGAAAGTGACAGTCTGTCCGCGCAGCACATCGTCCAAACGCCGAAACGCTGCTGTCTCCGTTCCGTCCGCACTGAATACGGTGCTCGTGTTGTTTTCATGGTAACGGGCTGTGCCGTCCTGATCTGAGGCACCGTAAGGATAGAGTGAGACGCGATCTGTATCACAGCGCGGATCCTCCTGTATTTTGCGCGAAAGGCGCGCAAAGTTCCGCTTTGACATCTCAAACGCATAGATATGTCGATATTTCCCGGCCGTCGCCTCTAAAAAGGCGTCGATTGTATCGCCGTCAAATGCGCCCACATCAACAAAGCACTCCTCGTCCGTGAGCGGGACAAGGGGCTGTACGAAATATTGGTTTGGGATGCAGTCGATCTGCACATGTGCTTCATCGAAATACTTTTCGACGGTCTGACAGACGATCTCCCGCGATGCATCATCGCCACACAGACGAAGGAGATTGCAGACCTTGCGCTCCATCTCCTGCAGCTTTGCAGGATTTCCCGCATAGCGCAGACTCGCATCGAAGGAAAAGAAGTTGACCGTCGGCGCATAGACATCGTAAAAGCCGTCCGCACGCAGTGCATCCATGAGCGGACGGGCATTGCGCATGGTCACGAGAACCGTCATGTCCGCCAGATACTCTGTGCGCGCACGTCCGGGCGGAGGGGGCGCAAGGCGCTCCTCTTTTCCGTGCCATGCTGCAAGAGTCTCAGGTGAGGCATCATACACACAGTCCGCATGGATGCCGAGAGACTTCAGATATGAATGCCAATTATGCCCGTGACTGCCAAGACCCCAGAGGCAGAGTTTCGGCTTTTCCTGTATCTTCTCCAGAAAGCGGGCTGCCTCCGACTCCTTATTTTCCCGCTCGCGCGAGATGATGCGGCGAACTCTCTCCTCATAGTTCATCGGGAGATGCTCCTATCATATTCTCTGCAATCTCCTCTGCCGGCAGGAAGGGCCACATGTCCTCGAGCGGCTTCGACATCATCGAGCCGTTCGGAAGCTGAACTGCCTTCGTCCGGGGGCTTGCTGTTGCAAGCGGGGAGACGCGCACAAGGCAAATTGCAGGGCCGCCTGCGGCAAGCGTCTCTGCCATGACGCCCTGCAGCTCCTTTGCGTGCTCCATGTGGAAGACGCGGAATCCATACGCCTCTGCAACAGCGCCAATATCGGGAATCGCCAGACCGCTCTCGCGGTCTGCGGCAACGTAATTGCCCTCGAAGAAGTTGCGCTGCGTCCCCATGATGCTGGCATAGCCACCATTCATCCAGAGGAACATCTTGATCGGCAGTTTCCACTGTGCAATCGTCGCAAGCTCCTGTATGTTGAGCTGGAACGCGCCATCCCCATCAATGAGCACGGTACGGCGTTTCCCATTCGCGAGACACGCGCCCATGGCATAGGGCACGCCAAATCCCATGGAGCCGAGTCCCGCAGCGTTCTTCACCTTCTGCCCATATTTGACGCGCAATGCCTGATAGGTAATCTCCCCTGCGCCGCCGGAGCTCTCCGGGACGATGACATCATCTGCTGTCAGCTGACGCGAAAGCTCGTCCACGAATACATGGGCATCGACATAGTCAAGCTCTGCCCGCATCTCGTCTGTAATGATCGGATATTTCTTCTTCATCCGCGTGCAGTATGTCTGCCATGCAGGCAACTCCGCGCTCATCTCATAGCTCTCCTGCGCGAGGAGCGGAAGCACCTCGGCGAGGTCGCCGTCGATGCGCACGGCGATGTCCATATCCAGTTTATCCGTCTCAGCGGGGTCGATATCGATGATGATTTTCTTCGCACGCGGCGCAAAATTCGCGTGATTCCACGCCGTGAGGCTGCTGTCGAGACGGCTGCCAAGCACCACGAGCAGATCCGCATTCTGCAGCACGAAGTTCGCATAGCGATGCCCCATGCCGCCCGGCGTACCGAAATACAAAGGGTCGTCAAAATCCAGCAGATCGATGGTCTTCCACGTGAGGAGGGTCGGTACGCCCGTCTTCTCGCGCAGCTCTTGCAGCGCCGTCTCCGCCCCCGCAGCCTTTACGCCGTTGCCGACGAGGAGGACGGGGCGCTTTGCCGCCGAAAGAAGCTCTCGAATCTTGTCGATGGCAGCCTTGGGCGCATCCGCAGTCTCTGACTCCAGCTCGTAGGCACGCAGCTTTTCAGGCTCGATCTCTGCCGCCTGCACATCGAGAGGAATGTCGATCCACACGGGACCACGGCGTCCGTGCATGGCGAGATGATATGCCTTTTCGAGGACATAGCGGATCTCCGTCGGCTCCATCACAGTGACGGCGAACTTCGTAAGCGGTGTTACAATGGGGACGATGTCCACTTCCTGTGAGCCCATCTGTCGCACGCCACTCTCCCCGATGCGGTCACTGCGCTTCACCTGTCCCGAAAGAAAGAGGACGGGGGTCGAGTCAATCCATGCAGCGGCAAGCCCTGTCACGGCATTCGTACCGCCAGGGCCCGTTGTGACAAGGACAGCACCGATTTCATTGGAATTCTGCGCGTAGCTCTCAGCTGCAATGGAGGCCGCCTGTTCATGCAAACAGGCAACGTATGTCAGGTCGTCACACCGTCCAAGTGAATCGACGAGGTGCATACAGCCGCCGCCCGGCAGCATGAAGACATACTGAATGCCCTTCTTTGCAAAAAACTCCATGACGTAGTCAGATAGCTTCATGGTTATTCTCTCTCCAATAACACTTCGACAAGTTCAAGCAATGCACCCGTCCCACCGCGGCACTCCGTAACGATGTCCGCCGCCTTTCGCGCAGCATGAACACCATCCTGTACGGTTGCGCCGATACCGGCCATCTCAATCGCCGGCACATCGCGTGCAGAGTCTCCGATATAGCAGATCTCTTCTGCCGTCAGTCCCAACCGCACAAGCAGTCCCTCGACTGCGGCTTGCTTATCCTTTGCACCAAAGACCGCCGTCTCCACCCCGAAACGCTTTGCCATATAGTGCGCGATAGGCGTATCCTCGCCGGTTACAAAGGCGAACTCAAGCCCTGCTCTGCGGGCAATGCCGATGGCATCCAGATCACGAAAACAGATTGCCTTGCTCTCTCTGCCATTCTCATCAATACGGACGGTGCCGTCTGTCACGACGCCGTCCATATCTGCAAAGATGTATTTGATTTTTCTCACGCTTACCCTCTGAGCTTCTTGCGTACTGCCATCTCTGCGGGGCTCAGGGTCTTCTTTCCCGTGCCGAGCGCGGACTCCATCAGTCGGATATCGCGCACAAGCGCCTTCAGCGGTTCCGGCTCAATTGATGCCTTTTGATCCGAGCCATACATATTCACATCCAGCGTAATGTGACGCTCAATGGACGTGGCTCCGACAGCGACTGCACCCAGGGTTGCGACATAGCCGGTCTCATGACTACTAAAGCCCGTCGGCACATTGTAGCGCGCACGAATCTCAGGAATCAGCAGGAGATTCGCATCCTCCACCGCCATCGGGTAGGTGCTGTTGCAGTGCAGCAGCTCGAACGGGCATCCGTGACGACGGAATACCGCAACCGCAGCATCCACTTCCTCCCATGTACTCATGCCGGTCGAAATGAACGTATAACGCCCCTCACTCGCCATTTCCTCGAGCAGCTCCATATCTCCGAGCATCGCAGAGGCGACTTTATTGTATTTGAGTTCAAATTGACGCAAAAAAATCTGAGAATCCACATCCCAGACTGATGCAAACCACTCGATATTCTTTTCCTTGCAGTAACGGTCGATCTCCTGATAGTCCGCAAGATCGAACTCAAGGCCTTCCTTTTGCTCGCGCTGCGTCGTTCCCCACGGGCTCTCGCGCGGACTTGCGAGATACTCAGCCGTATAGACCTTATCCACCGTGCGTTTTTGGAACTTCACCGCATCGCAGCCGGTGTCGACAGCAACGTCGATGAGCTGCTTGCAGATCTTCATATCACCGTTGTGATTGATGCCAATCTCAGCAATAAAAAAGACCTTCTTGTTTGCATTTTCCATGGTGTTTAGACCCTCCCTGATCTCTCTCAAACGTGCTACACACCCTTATTATATAATATCGCATACTTCTTCATACACTTAAGCCCATCGTTTGCCGAACGCCCCCTACGTCCGCTTCTTTGCGATGACCGCGCGCATCTTCTGGAGGTTGCGGCGATACTCCTTCGGGCTCTGCATGGCGATGACGGTGTAGAGTGCGTCGGTGATCGCCATGTGGATGAGGCGCGAGGAGACGGCCTCAGAGCTGTAGTGCACCTCGCGACCCATGCCGTGCAGGACGATGTCGCCGAGCTTGGCAAGCGGCGAATGCGCATGGCTCGTGATGACGATGACGGCAGCGCCTGCCGCGCGCGCCGTGCGGACGGTATCGAGCAGCTCGAGCGTTGCGCCTGTATGTGAGACAGCAATGACAGCATCCTTCGCCGTGAGGAGTGACGCTGATGTCGCCTGCTGATGCGCGTCGCTGTATGCCTGCACGACCATGCCGAAACGCAGGAAGCGCGTCTCGATGTCGCGGCAGACGGTCGCGGAGTTGCCGAACCCGTAGACGGCGATGCGCCGTGCCCCGCGGATGATCTCGACGGCGCGCTCAATCGCCGCATAGTCGAGCAGCTTCAGCGTATCCTGCAAGCCGTCCATGATGTTGCGAAAGACCTTCTGAACGACCTTCTCGGTTGTATCTGCGGCATCGATGTCCTGATAGACCGTCTCTGTCTGCGTGTAGAGCTCCGCCGCGAGTGCGATCTTAAAGCTCTGCAGACCGCTGAACCCGAGTTTTTTGCAAAAGCGCGAGATTGTGATCTCAGAGCTGCCAACTGCCGCCGCAAGCTCCGAGATGGTCTGATCCATCACCTCGCTCACATGCGCGGACACATAGTCTGCAATGCGCTTCTCCGTGCGCGTCATATGCGCATAGCTGCCGCGCATCACGGGCAGCGGTAAGTTCTCCGCCGTCATCCTGCCACTCTCCTTCGATGTTACTTTTATGTCATTATAGCAAAGTTTGAGATAAAAAAACACCTCCCGCAAAAATCCATTGCAGGAGGTGTTGTGCATTTTACGATACAGTGAGATCGGTGAGGATGGCACGAATCTCCCGATCCTCTACCTCTGTCAGTGTCGTCCCCGGCGCGCGCGTATACGTGGAGATGGGCAGACCTGCTGCGCGCACCGCCGCCTTCATGCCCGTGATGAAGAGCGGTGTCACGGCGTAGATCCGCATGAGCCCTGTGATCTGCTCGGCACATTTCACCGCCGCAGTGAGGTCGCCGCTCTCATACGTGCTGTGCATCTTGACGAAGAGCTCTGGCACGACGTTCGTGAGCCCGCAGAGAACGCCGTCGCCGCCCGAGATGCGATTCACGATGTAGTACTCATCGAATCCCGAGAGCACGGAGAAGTCGGGGCGCACGGACTTTACCGCCTGACAGATGCGCCGCGTGTGGCTGATGTTGTCCACCGTGTCCTTGATCCCCGTGATCGTGGGGCAGCGCTGTGCGATTTCGCGCACAATCTCAGGGCTGAGGTCGCTGCCCGTACGGTCGGGGAAGTTGTAGAGCATGATGGGGAGCTCCACCGCGTTTGCAATGCGTTCGAAATAGTCCACCGCCGCTGCAGCAGGCAGTCCGAAATAATACGGCGAGACGATGTTGAGCGCATCCGCGCCCGCCTCTGCGGCATAGTTACCGAGTCGCACGACCTCCTCCGCCGCCGTGTTGCCCACACCGATCACAACCTGTGTGCGCCCCGCAACGGTCTTGACGGCGCAGTCGATCAGCGCCCGCCGCTCCGCGTCGCTGAACGCGTAGAACTCGCCGAGACTCCCGAGAAAGAGCAGCCCGTTCAGCCCCGCTTCCACGAGATGATTGATATGCCGCTCCATGTTTGCATAGTCGATGCTGCCATCATCCTTCAAAATCGTGATGACAGGTGAGTTGACGCCCTTGAACATAATATCCTCCGCTTTCCGTATCAGCTGCCTGATTTATCACGCAGCGCCGCCTTGCCCGCCTCGAGCACGGCGAGAATTCGCTCCACATCGTAGACATTGCCGCGCCACGTACCGCCGCTGACCTCCTGCAGCGCCGCCCAGAGGCGCGTATCATCGGGGAGATCGGCATCGGGGCCGACGCCATCCTGCATACTGCGCGATGCGAGGACACGTGCGCCCTCCTCATAGCTCAGGGGCTCTTCCTCCGTGCCGATGAAATTCAGGCTGCCCTCGAGGTTCTCCGTGTCGACGATGATCTCCACGACATCTCCGTCGCGCAGCTTGCCGATGGGTCCTCCTGCCAGCGCCTCGGGTCCCACATGTCCGAAGCAGGCACCCGTTGAGACGCCCGAGAATCGCGCGTCCGTGATGAGGGAGACATGCTTGCCAAACGGCAGATGCTTGAGCGCCGAGGTGAGCTGATAGGTCTCCTCCATGCCCGTCCCCTTCGGACCGCCGCCCATGACGATCATGATGTCGCCCGCAACGATGCGGCCATGCTCCTTGAGTGCCGCAATCGCCGCCTTTTCCGAGGTAAAGGTCTTGACCTTGCCCGTGTGGCGGAACACCTTGTCCGCGTCGATCACGGAGGGGTCAATCGCCGTGGATTTCACGACAGAGCCCTCGGGCGCAATATTGCCCGTGGGAAAGGTGACGGTCGAGCCGATGCCGCGCCGACGCGCCTCATCCGGTGTGAAGATGACCTCATCGGGCGAGAGTCCGTCAACCTCCTCGAGCCGCTTGCGCAATATCGCGCGACGCTCGGAGTGCTCCCACCAGTCGAGATTCTCCCCGAGCGTCGCACCCGTGACGGTGAGCGCATCCTCGTGCAGGAGCCCGAGACGGCGCAGATGCAGCATGACCTTGGGCACACCGCCCGCCATGAACGCGAACACCGTCGGATAGTTGACAGGACCGATCGGCAGGACGCTCACGAGGCGCGGCACCTCCTTGTTGATGCGCGACCAGTCGCGCACATCTGGCATATGGCAGCCCGCAGCGTGTGCAATGGCAGGGAGATGAAGGAGGAGATTCGTAGAGCCGCCGAACGCCGCGTGAATGACCATCGCATTCTCGATCGCCTTGTCGGTCAGGATGTCGCGCGCCGTAATCCCCCGTGCAGCAAGTGCCAAGACTGCACGCGCCGAAGCGCGCCCGAGCTCCCGCCAGATTTCCTCGCCCGAGGGCGCAAGCGCCGCATGCGTCAGTGTGAGTCCCAGACCCTCGGCAACCACCTGCGACGTACCCGCCGTCCCGAGGAACTGGCAACCACCGCCCGGCGATGCACAGGAGCTGCATCCTGTGCGTGCGGCATAGTCGAGCGTGATTTCATCATTTGCATAGCGCACGCCGAGGGTCTGCACCGTGCCCAGATCCTCGCTGTCCGTCGGCGAGAGGGTCGCGCCGCCTGGGATGAGGATGACGGGGCGATCGTGCATCCCCGCGAGCGCCATCATCATCGCGGGCAGGCCCTTGTCACATGCAGCGACGCCGATGATCGCCCGACGCGTCGGCAGGGAGCGCATGAGACGGCGCATGACAATCGCCGCGTCATTGCGGTAGGGCAGCGAGTCGAACATCCCCGTCGTCCCCTGACTGCGCCCGTCGCACGGGTCGGTGACAAAGGCTGCATGCGGGACAAGCCCTGCTCCCTTGATTTCATCTGCGGCGGCGCGCATGAGGTCGCCGAGCTCGAAGTGACCGTTGTGCAGTCCAACCGCTACCGTCGTCCCGTCGTCGCGGCGGATGCCGCCCTGCGTGCTGATGATAAGCACATCGCCGCCCGCGAGATCATCGGGATTCCATCCCATGCCCGCATTGATCGTCATACCGAAGATATTGCCGCTCGGCGCCGTGCGCAGCATCTCATCCGTCAGCGGCAGTCGCCCCTTTGGCCCCGCTTTCCGCGTGCGGACATCGTACAGCCCCGTTGGCGCCCTTCCATAAAGTTCCTCCATAGACATCGCTGCTCCACCTCTCAATACATATACACAGACAGAAACGGGGCCGCCGCACGAACGTGAACGTGCAGCAGCCCCAGCATAAAACTTAGCCTTTTGAAATCACAAGATCAGGATGACGTGCAATATCTGCGGCAAGTTCTTCCATATGGGGAACAACCGCGACGCGCATCCCTGCCCGGTGCTCTACGAGGCCGAAGCCATGCACGATGTCCTCCAACGCAACGGCGTGGGTGAGGATGCGGTCGGCATTGATCTTCCCGCTGCGGATCAGCTCCACGGCGAGCGCATTATGGCGCGGCGCGGAGGAGAATGTGCCGTACAGCGTGATCTGCCGATAGTGGACGAAGTTCACATCGAACGAGAGCTCCGGCGTATCCTTCGGCAGCCCTGCAAAGAGGCAAACCTTGCCCATCTTGCCTGTCATGGCGATGCCCGCGCGCTGTGCAGCGGCGCTGCCCGCCGTGACAATGACGACATTTGCGCCCAGACCGTCCGTCGCGTCCAGAACCGCCTGCACGCCGCCGTCCTCGCCCGTCTCGATGTAGGCGTCATAGTTCAGATCCTGCGCCGCATCCAGACGGTTGCGGCTACGGTTCAGGAGGAAGATCTTCCCCGCCCCGCGCGCGCGTGCCAGCTCCGCGTGCATGATGCCGATCGGCCCTGCGCCGATAACAGCGACGGTATCGCCGAGTTGGATGTCCATCGCCTCCTGCCCGTTGATGACACAGGCGAGCGGCTCCGAGAGTGAGGCGGCAAGGTAGTCGACCTCATCGGGGATGAAGTTCACATTGCCCGCGCGGACGGCACTCGCCGGGATTCGCACGTACTCGGCGAAGCCGCCGTCATAGCCGTGCGCAATGGTCTCACGCGTGTAGCAGAGGTGCTGACGCCCCGAGAGGCAGTAGGAGCACGCGCCGCAGCCGATACCCGGCGCTACGATAACGCGGTCACCCACATGATAGCGCTCGACGCCCGCGCCGACCTCCTCGATCACACCTGCAATCTCGTGCCCGAGGATGATGGGCGGATGAATCGCCTTGTGCCCATGGCGGAATGTCCGAAGGTCACCGCCGCAGATGGCGCACGCCTTGACCTTGACGAGGAGTTCTCCCGCGCCGATTGTCGGCTTTGCGACATCCTCCACGCGCACATCCGCCGTGCCGTGATACACTGCTGCTTTCATATGCTCCTCCTCCCCTTATTTGAGTCCGGAAAAATCAGTCGATACGGCGTCCGCATTGACCACCCAGCGCGGCGCACCGCCGCCGATTGTGCTCTTGACCTCCTCGAGCAGGAGATAGGGCGTGCGGTTGAATGCGTCGCGCGTCGAGCCTGCAAGGTGCGGCGTGATCGTGACGTTCTCAAGCGTCATAAACGGGTGATCCGCCGGCGGCGGTTCCGTCCAGAAGACATCGATTGCTGCACCGCCGATCCGCTTGTCATGCAGGGCGGAGATGAGTGCCTGCTCGTCGATGAGCCCCGCACGCGCCGTGTTGATGACATATGCCGTCGGCTTCATACGCGCGAACTCCTTTTCGCCGAGGAGTCCCTGCGTCGCCTCGGAGAGACGCGCGTGCATGCTGATGAAGTCCGCCTCCGCACACAGCTCCTCGAGCGATACAAGGCGTGCGCCCGCCGCCTCCACATCCTCCGCCTTTGCATACGGATCGTAGACGAGGATCTCCACGTCGAAGCCTTTCAACTTCTTCGCTACGAGATGTCCGATATAGCCGAATCCGACGAGACCGATCTTCTTCTCGAGCATATCGCCGACAAAGGCGGCATTCGAATACTGTTTCTTCCAATGTCCCTGCTTCAGCTCTGCGTGAGCGCGGCCGATGTTGCGCATCTCTGCGAGCATGAGACCGATCGTGTAGTCCGAAACCGCGTGTGCATTGCGCCCCATCGTGTGGAACACGGCAATGCCCTGCTTCGATGCCGCAGCCACATCCACGTTCTCAACGCCCGCACGGCACGCGCCGATGATGCGGCACTTCTTCGCTGCGGCAACGATCTCGGCGTTGATCGGCGTGTGATGCGTGATGATGATGTCGACATCGCTGACGTGGTCGAAGATCTCCTGCGGCGGTCTGCCCGCCGATGGCCCCTTCTTCTCTACCTCGCTGCGCAGAAACCAGAACTCCTCATCGCTCGCAGGCTTCCAGTCGACACGCGCAACGTCCACATCGCCCAGAATCTTTTTGACAGCGGCTTCCAAACGCTCCGACGAGAGCAGCGGATCGCCAATGACCAAAACTTTCATCGCTGTCCTCCTCACTCAAAGCGAATGATATCGCCAACCATGAAGCGCGGCACACCGTCGCCCTTCACCATGATCTGCCCCGGCTGCTCCACCGCATCCTTGCCCGTAAACACAATCGTGCAGTGTCCGTGCTCACGCAGCGTCTTCATCGCCTCATCGCCGACCGCCGTCACCGTATAGCTGCGGTCTGCAAGATGGAGCGTATCCCCGACGACGATGTCCGCCTTCACCTCCGCCTTTGTATGCGCCACAACCATGTTCTCGTACTCGTACGGTACATCCTTATCAAAGATGATGACCGACTCGCGCGTCCGCATGAAGGGCAGTACGAAATCCCCAATGCCCGTAACCGTTACCTCATATTTCATCGCATATCTCCTCCGCTTCTATTTTCCTTCGTTGGTTCCCTGTGCGCGCGTGACCGCAGCGTTGAACTCCCGCAGAGCGGGATAGAGCGCACGGTTCAACGTCTCATACAGCTCCATATACTGTGCGTGGTGCGCTGCATCGGGCGTATATTGCCGCTCTGCAAACTGCACGCGCGCCGCAGCATCCTCGGGGCTTGTATAGACGCCCGCACCAAGTCCCGCGAGCATCGCCGCCCCAAGCGCCGCAGCCTCGGGAACATCCTTGCTTCGTACGGGGATGCCTGTGACATCCGCCTTCATCTGCATCCAAAACGCACTCTTTGCTGCGCCGCCGATGGCGTAGATCGACTCGACGCTCTGCCCCGAGAGCTCCTGCATCGCCTGCACAATGCTGTGCATCTCGTAGCAGAGCCCCTCGAGAATCGCGCGAACAAAGGTGCCGCGCGTCGTTGCGCGCGTGAGCCCCACAAATGCGCCGCGCGCCGCAGGATCGCTGCCCATCGTGTGCCGTCCCGAGAAATACGGCAGCATCATACAGCCGCGTGCTCCGATCGGCTCACGCGCCGCCTCATCGACCAGCAGATCGAAGGACTCACACGCAAATGTGTTTTTGAACCATTCAAAGATACCGCCCGACGCCACGATCATACCCATGATGTAGTAAGCGTCATTCACCACGTAGGCGACGGATGTGAAATTCTTCTCCATGCTGGCGCTGCTGATCTCGGGTGCGTCGAGAATCGCAAGCAGCTGCTCGCTCGTCCCCGTGGAGTCCAGCATCTGTCCCGGATGGATGATGCCCGTGGCAAAGGTGCCGCAGGCATAGTCCACGCCGCCCGCAAAGACGGGCGTTCCCTCCTTGAGCCCCGTTGCCGCCGCAGCAGCTGCGGTCAGAGCACCAATCTGCTCTCCGGGGCGGATCGGCTCTGCGAGCAGAGAACGCTCTATGCCCGCCTCCGCGAGGATCTCCTCCGACCAGTCGCGGCGATTCAGATCGAACGCCATCGAGCGGCAGGCGTTCGTCCACGGCGCACGCGCCGTGCCCGTCAGCTTTAGGCTGATGAAGCCCGCGATTGGAATCCAGAGGCGCGCCCGCGCCCATGCCTCGGGCACATAGCGCTTGATCCACTGCATCTTGGTGATGCTCGCAACGGGGTTCGGGTTGATGCCCGTGATCCGATAGATGCGCTCGCGGCCGAACGGCTCCCACGCCGAGGCAATCGCCTCCGTGCGCGTATCGAACCACCGAATTGCAGGATACACCGATTGTACTGCGCCGTCAAGCAGAACATCCTCACCCGAGCTCGCAACGGCGATGCCGTCGCAGGTCTCGCCGGGCAGCTGCGCCGCGACCTCTGCAACGCACGCGGCAACGCCCTCCCAGATCAGCTCGGGCGAAGTCTCCGCCCAGCCGTTTTCATGATATTTCGTATTTGCCGGCCGCCGCGCGGAGGCGAGGAATCTCCCCGCCGCATCACACGCGATTGCCTTATAGTTCGTAGAGCCTGCATCAATGCCCAAAAGATAGCCCATGACAGCCACGCTCCTTTGGTGCGCTCATCAGCCGATGAACATATTAAGGATCAGAACGCCCACAAGCCCCATGACGGAGATGATCGTCTCCATCGTACACCACGTGCGCACCGTCTCCTTGACCGTGAGGCCGAAGAACTCCTTAAAGAGCCAGAAGCCGGGGTCGTTCGGCGGCGAGATGATGAGACTGCCCGCGCCCGTTGCGAGCACCATGAGCTCGGGGCTGACGCCCGTGAGCGCAACCACGGGAGCCGCGATGCCGCCCGCCGTGAGCGCTGCAACCGTCGCGCTGCCGCAGGCGATGCGGATGACCGCCGCAATCGACCATGCGAGGACGAGCGGCGAGAGATCGGAGCCCATGAGGAGGTCTCCGATGTAGCGGCCAACACCGCTGTCGATGAGGATCTGCTTGAGCGCGCCGCCGCCGCCCACGATAAGGAGGATCATGGCGATCGCGAGAATCGCGGACTCGGAGATCTTCATGATCTCCTGGATGCTCTTGCCGCGTGAAATGCCAAATGTGTAGAACGCGATGAAGATGGAGATCGTCAGCGCCATATCAGGCGAGCCGAGGAAGACCATGATGGCAAGTGCATGCGAGTCTGCGGGCAGCGTCATCTTTGCAATTGCAGAGCCCGCCATCAGAACGACGGGAACGAGTGCGGTAAAGACGCTGATGCCGAAGCTCGGCATTTCCTCATCCGTGAACACCTTCGGATTGTAGAGCCCCTCGGGAATCGCGGGGTTGAGATCCTTGACGAAGTTGTAGAAGATCGGGCCTGCGATGACCGCGATTGGCGCCGCGAGAATCGCGCCGTAGACGAGGGTCAGACCGATGTCCGCATTGTAGATGACCGAGATCGCCGTGGGGCCCGGATGCGGCGGCAGGAAGCCGTGCGTAACCGAGAGTGCCGCAGCCATCGGAATGCCGACCTCGAGGAGGCGGATCTGCGCCGATGCCGCAATCGTGAAGACGAGCGGGATGAGCAGGACGAAGCCGATTTCATAGAAGAGCGCGATGCCGACGATGAAGCCCGTAAGGCAGACTGCCCACTTGACCTTTTCCTTGCCGAACATGTTGATGAGCGTCATGGCAATGCGCTGTGCACCGCCACTCTCCGCCATAAGCTTGCCGAGAATCGCACCGAACGAGACGACGATGGCAAGTCCGCCGAGCGTCCCGCCAAGCCCCTTCTGGATGACGGGGATGATCTGCGTGACGGGCAGTCCCTCTGCGTAGCCGACAAGGCCTGCGACGATGAGCAGCGAGATGAAACTGTTCAGCTTCACGCGAACGATGAGGAAGAACAGCAGCAGGATGCCCACAGCTAGAATAATCAGCGGCATAGGATTCCTCTCCTTTCATAGTGGGGGTTCGCCCCCCGCAGCGCGCTGCCTCAACTACTGACAGCAAAACCTATAACAATTCCTGATGTAATTATAGTCGATGGTCTTTCATTTGTAAATAGCATTTCATTTATTTAATTATATTTTGTTTACTAAATATCATTTTGGGGCAAAAAAGTTGCTGCACACATGTATGCAGCAACCCGTAAGCGTATTTATTTTTCGTAATGCTCCTGCCACACATGGTGGAACGAGCCCTCTTTGTCAACGCGCTCAAATGTATGCGCGCCGAAGTAGTCGCGCTGCGCCTGAATGAGGTTCGCGCCGAGCTGTGGGTTGCGGAAGGCATCGATGTACTGCATGGCAGCGGAGAATGCGGGAATGGGCACGCCGCGCTCCACGGCGAGGCAGACCGTGCGGCGCAGGCTCTCCGCATTGCCGTTGATGGAGGAGAGGAAGAAATCGTCAAACATGAGATTCTTCAGATTTGGCTCCTTCTCGTAGGCATCTGTAATGCGCTGCAAAAATTCCGCCTGAATGATGCAGCCCGCGCGGAAGATGGACGCAATCTTTCCAAAGTCAAGCGACCAGCCGAACTCCTCCTTTGCCGCGCGGTAGAGGGAGAAGCCCTGTGCGTAGGCGACAATTTTCGCCGTATAGAGGCTGCAGCGCACCGCCTCAATGAAGTCTGCATCCACCGTCACAGCAGCCCCCTCGGGTGCCGTCATGACCGCGCCCGCGTGTGCGCGCTCCTCCGTCAAATTCGAGAGTACGCGCGCATTGCAGGCGGCAGAGATCATAGAGAGATCGACACCGCGCTGCAGTGCCTCGAGGCTCGTCCAACGACCCGTCCCCTTCTGCCCCGCGCGGTCGACAATGAGGTCGACGAGTGCCCTGCCCGTCTCCTCATCCACCTCCGCAAAGATGTCCGCCGTAATGCCGATGAGGTAGCTCCGAAGCTCGCCGCTGTTCCACGCGTGGAAGATCTCGCCGATGCGCGCATTGGAGAGGCCGCCGACATGCTTTAGGATGAGATAGGTCTCGGCGATGAGCTGCATATCTGCGTACTCAATGCCGTTGTGCACCATCTTGACGTAGTGCCCCGCACCGTCCTCGCCGATGTAGGTGCAGCACGGCTCCTCGCCCGCACGCGCGGCAATGCCCTCAAGGATCGGACGCACGGATTCATAGGCGGCACGATCGCCGCCCGGCATGATGGCGGGACCGAGCCGCGCGCCCTTCTCGCCGCCCGAGACGCCCACGCCGAAGTAGCAGATGCCCTTCTCCTTCAGCGCGCCGTGACGGCGGCGTGTATCCTCGTAGAACGAGTTCCCACCGTCGAGGATGATATCCCCCGCCTCGAGCAGCGGTGCAATCTCCCCGATCGCCCAGTCCACAGGCTCACCCGCAGCGATCATGAGGAAGACGCGGCGCGGCTTCTTGAGCGCACCGATGAACTCCTTGAGATCATAGAACGGGTGAAAGTTCGCGGGAGGATTGCGCTTTGCGGCGGCTTCCGTCATATCCGCCGTACGGTTCCATCCCGCCACCTGAAAGCCGTGATCCGCCATGTTGAACGCGAGATTGCTCCCCATGACGCCCATGCCGACGACGCCGATATCCATCGTGCCATTACTCATCTCGATCTTCCTCCCTCAATATCTCGCCTGATATGCCGCTATCTCGGCAAATTCTTTTTGTAAGTTGCGGTAAAGACGTCCGCTGATATCCGAGAGCTGCGTATAAATCTTGTGGTTTTCCTCGTCCGGCATATAGACCTTCTTTGCATGCACGAGGGCTGCCGTATCCGCGATTCCTGCCATTTCTCCTGCCGCGATAAAGCCCAGCACCGCCGCACCGTACGCCGCGCCCTCACTGTTGCTCGGAAGGACAAGCGGCTCGCCGAGCACGTCCGCGAGGATCTGCATCCAGAGCGGCGACTTCGTAAAGCTGCCGCTTACACGGATGTCCCGCACCTCGCCGAACTCACGCAGCGCATCAAAGACGCTGTGCATCCCGTAGCAGATGCCCTCCATGACGGCGCGTATCATATGGGAACGGCTGTGATTCAGCGAGAGACCGAAGAACAGACCGCGCAGGTCGGAGTTCCAATACGGGGCGCGCTCGCCCGTGAAGAACGGCAGGAGAATGAGCCCGTCCGAGCCTGCGGGAATCTTCGCCGCCTTCATCGTCATAAGGTCGTAGGCATCGACATCGAGTGCCGCCATCTGTGCCTCGCTGAAATGGCAGATCTTGTCGCGCATCCAACGCAGGATCATGCCGCCGTTGTTGATTGCACCGCCCGCAACCCAGAGGCCGTCGACCAGATTATAACACCATGTACGCATTGCGTCATCCGTGCGCGGCTCACCGACGAGCATCCGCACGGCGCCACTCGTGCCGATGGTCGCACTCAGCTGTCCCGCCGAGACCGCGCCGATGCCGACGTTGACGAGTACGCCGTCGGTCGCGCCGATCACCACGGGCAGCCCTACCGTGAGATGCATACGCTCCGCCGCATCCGCCGCGAGAGGACGCGCCTCCGTCGTTGAGATCACGGGCGGCAACATCTCCTCCGTGATGCCGATGAAGTTCAGGATCTCCGCATCCCACCGCAGTTCATGCGCGTTGTAGAGCGCCGTTGTGCTCGCTGTCGAGCGGTCGATGAGGAACTCGCCCGTAAAGGCGTGGAAGAGATGATCCTTGATCGAGCCGATGTACTTTGTACGCGCAAAGAGCTCCGGACGTTTCCGTTTCAGCCAGATGATTTTCGCCAGCGGGTAGCACGCGTGCATGGGGCATCCCGTCCGCTCGTAGAATGAGCGGCAGAGTTCAGGTTCATTTTCCTTCAACTCACGCACGATGCCCGCACTGCGGCTGTCCGCCCATGTCTGCATATCCGTGAGCGGCTGTTTCGCCGCATCGAGCGGGATGAGGCTGTGCATGACCGTACTGAGTGCGATGCCGGATGGTGTCCGCCCCTGATAGCGCAGTGCATCCGCTGCCTCGCGCACAACCTGCTCCGTCGCCGCGCGAATTTCAGATGGACGCTCCTCCGCCCAATCCGGATGGGGCGTGCGCAGTGGGTAAAACGCCTCCGCCGACGCACGGCTCACACCCGACGCCTCGTATGCAATTGCGCGCACGCCCGTCGTCCCGACATCCACACCAATCCAAATGCCCTTCATATTGCCTGCCATCATGCCGCCGCCTTTCCGTGAAAACAAGATGAATTTCGGTTCTATGATAAATGTTACGGAACGAACCCGTGCATGCTCCACGCAAACGCTTAGTTACGCAAGCGGTCGCGTTCTCGTTCGCCTAAATACCTGCGGACTTCTTAAACGCGCTTCGCTTGAACGAAAGAAATCCGCAGGGGGCGAGTCGAACGCTTTTCTCCGCTTGCTCCACTAGGGTTTGCTTAGGAGCATCGCACATCGCTATTTCCGATTTTCCGTAACATATGACAAAGAGCCTGAATTTCTTA